>JAHEEB010000444.1 GCA_024640925.1 Bacteroidota bacterium
CACTGGAAGCTTTCAGCATCAACAGAATGATTACTGAAATTCACTGCTTCGTATGGAATAACCAGGTTGTAATCGACAGTGAAGTTTGCAATTGGATCATAAACTGGTTCATCATTATGATAACAGCTGGTGAACAGTAAGACTAAAAGTCCGCTAAGTATTATTATCTTTTTCATGGCTTCGTATTTTTAATCATTTGATCATATAGACACAAACCTTATGCCAAAGTTGCATTCATATGTTAATAATCCAATTTTAAGTAATTTCTATTCTATCTGTAACGAGCTATTTTACTTATATATGATAGTAAAAGTTACAAAAGGAAATAAATATCACCTTTTACGTATGATTATGAAGTATTGAGTTTGAGCAAAGTTAGGCATTTAAAACTATCGGGTGATTCATATCAACCTATTTTTATAAGTTTGAACAACAAGTTTGATGGATTATTTTTATCTTTGCCATCCGATTTTTAAGTAATGTCAAATAAGAAATGGTAAAAATTACATTTCCCGATAATCAGGTCAGGGAATATCAAGAGGGGATCACAGGTATCGATATAGCAAAGAGCCTGAGCAATAGTCTTGCTAAAGAGGTTGTAGCAGTGACTGTCAATGGTGAGATTTGGGATTCGACACGAGTCATAAATACCGATGCCAGTATAAAACTTCATAAATTCGACGATAAAGAAGGCAAGCATGCTTTTTGGCATTCTTCAGCACATCTTATGGCAGAAGCTCTTGAATTGCTCTACCCTGGTATCAGATTTGGTATTGGTCCAGCTATTGAAAATGGTTTTTATTATGATGTAGATCCAGGCGATGGAGTAGTAATTACTGAAGGCGATCTTCCTAAGATCGAACAGAAAATGAAAGAGCTTGTTGCTCAGAAAAGCCAATATTTACGCGAGGATATTTCTAAAGCCGAAGTGCTGGATTATTTTAAGAAAAAAGGTGAAGTGTATAAAGTTGAGCTTATAAGCGAACTTGAAGATGGCACCATAACCTTGTATAAGCAAGGTAATTTTACCGATTTGTGCCGAGGCCCGCATTTACCAGATACCGGACATATAAAGGCTATAAAACTTTTGAGTATTGCCGGGGCTTATTGGCGTGGCGACGAAAAGCGTAAGCAGCTTACACGTATTTATGGTATTACATTTCCTAAGCAAGCTATGCTTGATGAATATCTTGAGTTGTTGGAACAGGCAAAAGCCCGCGATCATAGAAAAATAGGCAAGGAACTTGAACTTTTTATGTTTTCGGCAAAAGTAGGACAAGGTCTTCCTTTGTGGCTACCCAAAGGTACTGCTCTGCGTGAAAGGTTACAGGATTTCCTGAAAAAAGTACAGAAAAGGTATGGTTACGATCTGGTTATGACACCACATATCGGTCATAAAGATTTGTATGTTACTTCAGGTCATTACGAAAAATATGGTAAAGATTCTTTTCAACCGATAAAAACTCCGCAAGAAGGAGAGGAATTTATGTTAAAACCCATGAATTGTCCTCACCACTGCGAGATGTACAAAGGTAAACCACGTTCCTATAAAGATTTGCCTGTTCGATTTGCCGAATTCGGAACAGTATACAGATATGAACAAAGCGGAGAATTACATGGTTTAACCAGGGTACGCGGATTTACACAAGATGATGCACATATATTCTGTCGCCCGGATCAGTTAAAGGATGAATTTAAAAAAGTAATAGATATTATTCTATATATATTTAAAACGCTTGATTTTCCTGATTTTACAACTCAGGTTTCACTTCGCGATAAAGTAAACAGAGAAAAGTATATTGGTACCGACGAAAATTGGGAGAAGGCGGAGAGAGCCATTATTGAAGCTGCCGATGAAAAGGGGTTGAAAACAATAGTAGAATATGGCGAAGCAGCTTTTTATGGTCCCAAACTCGATTTTATGGTAAAAGATGCAATCGGTCGAAGTTGGCAGTTGGGAACAATTCAGGTTGATTATAATCTTCCTGAACGGTTTGAACTGGAATATACCGGTAGTGATGATTTAAAACACAGACCCGTAATGATTCATCGGGCGCCATTTGGATCTATGGAACGATTTGTTGCGGTATTAATTGAGCATACTGCCGGAAAATTTCCACTTTGGCTCACTCCGGATCAGGCCATAATCCTACCTATCAGCGAAAAATATCATGAATATGCAGAAAAAGTTTTAAAATTTCTAAATAATTACGATATTCGCACCCTGATTGATACAAGGGCCGAAAAAATAGGCAAAAAGATTCGTGATGCAGAACTGAAGCGGATTCCATACCTTGTAATAGTCGGTGAAAAAGAAGCTGGAGATGGTACAATTTCGGTCAGAAAACAAGGAGTTGGAGATCAAGGTACCATGAAAGCAGAAGAATTTATACAGATTGTAAATAAGGAAGTACAGGATCAAACTGCTGAATTACAATAGATTGTTTAACAAAATAAGGAGGACTTAGCCATAGCAGGACCATTTGAAAACAGAGGTAATTATAGAGCTCAGCCAAGAGTTCAGGAGCCTCAAAACAGGGTAAATGAAAAAATTAGGGCCCGAACAGTAAGGGTAGTTGGAGAAAACATCGAGCCAGGAGTTTATCCCATCGCAGAAGCGTTAGCAATCGCTGAGAAAATGGAACTTGATTTGGTCGAAATATCTCCCAATGCCGATCCACCTGTTTGTAAGGTAATTGATTACCAAAAATTTCTTTACCAGCAGAAAAAGAAGCAGAAAGAGATGAAAGCCAAATCGGTTAAGATTGTGGTGAAAGAAATCCGGTTTGGTCCTCATACCGATGAACATGATTATCAGTTTAAACTGAAACATGCCCAGAGGTTTTTGGACGAAGGAGCTAAAGTAAAAGCATTCGTGTTCTTTAAAGGACGCACGATTGTTTACAAAGAAGATGGAGAGGTGTTGTTGTTACGCTTTGCTCAGGATCTTGAAGAATTTGGTAAAGTAGAACAATTACCGAAACTCGAAGGAAAAAGGATGACCATTATGGTTTCACCCAAAAATGCTAAGAAATAGAATTTTTAATATATAAAGTTTGCTATGCCAAAAATGAAAACAAATCCCAGCGCAAAAAAGCGTTTTACGCTTACAGGCACTGGTAAAATTAAGAGAAAGCATGCTTTCAAAAGTCACATTTTAACCAAAAAGTCAACCAAGCGTAAACGTAACCTAGGTTATTTTGGTGAAGTGAATAAAGCTGATGAAAAGAATACCAAGCTTTTGTTAGCAATGAAGTAAGCTTAATTGATTTAAATGTTTAACCAGGATGATTTAGCAAAAAAGAGTCTCTGAAGAGAACGCTAAACATTCATAAAAAGTAGAAAAAATGCCACGTTCAGTAAATGCAGTAGCATCAAGGGCTAGAAGAAAAAAAGTCCTTAAAGAAACCAGAGGCGCCTTTCTAGGAAGGAATAACGTCTGGACAGTAGCTAAAAACTCGTACGAAAAAGGCTTACAATATGCCTATCGCGACAGAAAGACGAAAAAACGTAATTTCAGAGCTCTTTGGATAACTCGTATCAATGCAGGTGTGCGCCAGTACGATATGTCTTATTCTGAATTTATGGGTAAGCTTGCAAAAAAAGGTATCGCCCTTAACCGCAAAGCGCTTGCTGATTTAGCAATGAATAACCCTGAAGCTTTCGAAGCAGTTGTGAATGCTGTGAAATAGAAAAAACTGTTAATATTTCATAAGGGAAGCAGAAATTATGCTTCCCTTTTTTATTTTTACATTCTGTATAAAAATCTATTATCTATGAAAATAGCCCTTTTAGGTTATGGAAAAATGGGTAAAGAAATTGAGAAGATTGCCCTTTCAAGAAACCATTCTGTGGTATTGACCATCGATATTAATAATCCTAACGATCTTACTGTTGAAAACATTAAAAAAGCTGATGTAGCAATCGATTTTTCAATACCCGAATGTGCCTATAAGAATATTATAACATGTTTTGATGCTAAAGTCCCTATTGTTTGTGGAACAACCGGTTGGCTTGAAAAATTTGATGAAGTTGTTTCGAAATCAAAAGATATGAATACCGGTTTTTTTTATGCATCAAATTTCAGTATTGGAGTCAATGTGTTTTTTAAACTGAATAGATATTTGGCTCGCATTATGAATACTCTGAGCGATTATGAGATAGAAATGGAAGAAGTACACCATATTCATAAACTCGATGCGCCTAGTGGAACTGCAATTACTCTTGCCCAGGGAATTATTGAGGAGATAGAGCATAAAAAGAAATGGGTACTTAACTACCCTTCAAAAGACGATTCAATTGGTATAAAAGCAATTCGTGAAGGTGAAGTTCCCGGAATACACCGGATAAAATATGATTCAGAAGTCGATTATATATTTATGGAGCACTCTGCAAAAAGTAGAAAAGGCTTTGCTTTAGGTGCAGTATTGGCTGCCGAGTATATGAAGGGTAAAACTGGATTCCATACAATGGATAATCTTCTGGATATCTGATAATTGGTTTTATAAGACCAAAATAACCAATGTCAGAAAAAAAAAGAAAAATATTGCCCGAGTTTTTAAGAAATCCATATTTTAAATTACTTATTACATCTTCTCTTTTTACTGTATGGGTTTTATGGATTGAATTTTACTGGTTGTTTTTCGGACTAATTATACTATTCGATATTTACATCACCAGGATAATTAATTGGAGGTTTTGGAGAAAACGTCTCCCGAAAGTTCAGAAACATAAATGGTACGTTGAATTATTTGATTCTGTTATATGGGCATTTTTAATTGCATTATTCTTCAAGATTTTTCTTGTCGAAGCCTTTTCAATTCCTACT
>JAHEEB010000445.1 GCA_024640925.1 Bacteroidota bacterium
CCATGGAACATAAAAAATTTAGTCTTGGCAGCTTTGGTAGCAGTCTTTCCGAATCCACCTTCTGGGTTATATTGGTATATGGACTTTTTATCAATTTGCAAAACTATGGCATAGACCAAAACTACGTGCAACGGTATATGACCACTAAAACAGAGAAGGAGGCCAAATCATCGGCTTTGTTCGGTTCTCTTTTATATATTCCTGTTTCGCTCCTTTTCTTTTTTATCGGAACGGCATTATTCTCTTATTATACAGCACAACCCGAACTACTTCCAGCTGGATTAAAAGATATGAAAGTGGCAGATCAGGTATTTCCTTATTATATTGTACATGGCCTCCCGGTTGGTCTGACTGGATTATTGATTGCCTCCGTATTTGCTGCCGGGATGAGCACGGTTTCTACGAGCGTAAACAGTACGGCTACAATAATCCTTACTGATTTTTATAAACGCTATACCAAAACAAATCCGACTAACAAGTCTTCTATGGCTGTCTTATATTCATCATCTTTTGTTTTTGGACTTCTGGGAATAGGAATTGGCTTGTTAATGATAAATGTTAAGAGCGCTCTCGATACATGGTGGGGATTGGCATCTATATTTAGCGGAGGTATGCTGGGACTTTTCCTTTTAGGCTATTTTGCTAAAAAAGCCAGAAGTTTTGATGCTGCTATTGGCGTTTCAATAGGTGTACTTGTTATTTTATGGTTAAGCCTTTCCCCGGTTTACTTTACCGATGGTGTTTTGTTGAGGTTTAAAAGCCCCTTTCATACAAACCTTACCATAGTAATTGGTACTACAGTGATCTTTCTAACCGGATTTATTTTAACTTCGTTTCTCAACAAAAAAAAGTTACCCATATAAAATCTTTAAACCCATGAAAAAAGCTATTCTGATTATAAGTCTTCTTTTGATATTTGTTTTTTGCAAAGCCCAGGTAAAGCTGCCAGCCTTGTTTACCGACAATATGGTTCTCCAACAACAAACGGAAGTGCTTATCTGGGGTTGGTCAGATAATGGCAAAGAGGTAACACTTATTCCTTCATGGGACAAAAAGACTTACAAGGTTTCCCCTGATAAATCAAACAAATGGAAAATAAAAATAGCTACGCCAAAGGCTGGTGGCCCTTATGAAATAAAAATATCGGATGGAAAGGATGTTATTCTTCATAATGTGTTGATTGGTGAAGTATGGCTTTGCTCTGGCCAATCGAATATGGAGATGCCAATGAAAGGATTTAAAGGACAACCTGTTAAGGGTTCAAACGAAGCAATTTTAAGATCGGAAAACTCAAATATTCGCTTAATTACTGTGCCCAGAGGAAAGACTGTTGAAGTGCAGGAAGATTTTAAAGGAAACTGGACCGAAGCTGAACCTAAAACCGTGGTTGATTTCAGCGCTACAGCCTATTATTATGGAAAACTACTTAACGAAATATTAGATGTTCCCATTGGTCTTATTTGTGTTAGTTATGGAGGTTCATGCATTGAAACATGGATGAGCAAAGAAACGGCCGAACCATATGAGGGTGTTGGTATACCTAATCCCGGAGATTCCCTAAAAGTGCCTAACCGCACCCCGACAGTCCTGTTCAATAGCATGTTGAGTCCGGTTATTGGGTATGGAATAAAGGGTGCCATCTGGTATCAGGGCGAAACGAATTATATCAATGCCGATCAATATACCCGGTTGTTTTCAACAATGGTTAAAGAATGGCGCACTAATTGGGAACAGGGTGATTTCCCTTTCTATTATATGCAAATTGCACCATTTGATTATAAAATGTATAAACCAAATGTAGTTTACCAGGAGAAATACAACTCAGCATACCTGCGTGAAGCACAGTTAAAGGCTCTTGATGTTATTCCAAACAGTGGAATGGCTGTATTAATGGATTTGGGAGAAGAATTTTGTATTCACCCATCTGATAAAGAAACCGGTTCAAAGAGACTTGCCTTTTGTGCTCTTGGAAAAACCTATGGTATAGAAGGTATAGGCTATGCAACTCCGGTGGTGAGCGAAGTGGCCACCAATGATACTTCAATAGTCCTGTCCTTTATAAATATACCCAATGGATTGACTTCATTTGGTAAAGAAGTTAAGAGTTTTGAAATTGCCGGGGAAGATAAAGTGTTCCTTCCGGCAAAAGCAATAGTGCGTGGCAAATCAGTCATTGTTCTTTCCAGAGAGGTTAAAAAACCTGTTGCTGTAAGGTATTGCTTTAAAGATTTTGTAATCGGTGAGCTATACAGTACAGAAGGAATTCCTGTATCTTCTTTCCGGACGGATAATTGGTAAATTATTCTATCATGAAAAATAGGCAAATTTTGTTTATTGCCGCCTGCTTAAGTAGTGTTTTTACTATTTCTGCCCAGAATTCGCTACCGGATACATATAATGTATTATGGAACACACAAAGCAAAAACTCTTCCGAATCGATGCCTTGTGGTGGCGGAGATATCGGTTTGAATGTATGGGTAGAGAACGGAGAATTGCTGTTTTATATAGCAAGGAGCGGAACATTTGATGAAAACAACGGTTTACTAAAGCTTGGAAGAGTCAGGGTGAAGCTTAATCCAAATCCTTTTGAGAGTAATGAATTCCGTCAGCAATTAGTTCTGAACGATGGCTATGTGAAGATTACAGGGGGAGATAAAAAATTAAATGCCCAAATAATTTTGTGGGTAGATGTTTTCAGACCTGTTATTCATGTTGATGTTGAAAGCAACAAACCTTTAACAGCGGAAGTCGCATATGAAAACTGGCGTTTTAAAGACTTGAAACTTCGTGGAAGTGAGAGTTTTGCCACTTCATATAAATGGGCGAATATAGAAGGATTAAAAACCCGTAAGGATTCTGTTTTGTTTGAAGGTAATGATGTTTTGTTTTATCACCGCAATGAGTCTGAAACCGTGTTTGATGTCACAGTCCACCAGCAGGGCATGGATAGTGTGAAAAACACGATGTTTAATCCTTTAAAAAACCTGACGTTCGGAGGCCTTTTGAGCGCCAAAAACATGAAACCTTCGGGTACTGGCTATAGTAAATACCTCGATACCGATTATAAGGCTTGGCGTTTGAAGAGTGTAACCCCGTCAAAATCTCATGAAATTAGTATCTGTCTGCAAACAAGTCAGGTTGAAGACCTGGAAGAATGGCATTCGTCTCTTTATAAAACAGTTAAAGAAACAAATAATACAAAAGTTGCTTTTGAAAAATCGAAAACGTGGTGGAATTCATATTGGGACAGGAGTTTTATAATTATTAATCCCAGGAACGAAAATATCTCGGACGAAGCATGGCAGGTAGGCCGGAATTACCAGCTTTTCAGGTATATGCTTGGGTGCAATGCATTTGGTACTTATCCCACCAAATTTAATGGCGGGTTATTTACCTACGATCCTTGTTTTACCGATTCTACCCGGCGTTTTACACCAGATTTCCGAAACTGGGGAGGCGGAATACACACAGCTCAGAACCAGCGCCTTGTATACTTTCCCATGCTTAAAAGTGGCGATTTCGATTTAATGAAACCAGAGTTTGACTTCTACCTGAGGATATTAAAAAATGCAGAACTTCGCAGTGAAGTTTACTGGGGACACAAAGGAGCCTGCTTTACTGAGCAGATAGAGAACTTTGGTATGCCAAATTGCAGCGAGTACGGCTGGAAACGCCCGGAAAGTTTCGATAAAGGATTGGAGTACAATGCTTGGTTGGAATACCAATGGGACACTTCTCTGGAATTCTGTCTGATGATGCTGGAACAATATTATTATACGGGGAAAGATATTTCGGAATATATTGCATTTGTTGAGAGTTGTCTTGATTTTTTCAATGAGCATTATCAATACCTTGCAAAACAAAGGGGAAGAAAAACAGTTGATGAGAATGGACATCTGGTTTTATATCCTGGCTCAGCGTGTGAGACATATAAAATGGCCTATAATTCAACATCAACCATTGCCGCATTAAAAACAGTTCTGGAAAAGCTTCTTCGTCTACCTGATACATACCTGAAACAGGAAGAAAGGGAAAAATATTCGAATATGTTAAAAAGCATTCCCCCTATGAACTACAGGGATATTGAAGGATATACAACTATTGCTCCGGCTAAATTGTGGGAAAGAGTTAACAATACCGAAAGCCCCCAATTATATCCTGTTTTTCCCTGGGGCATATATGGTGTGGGAAGACCCGGTTTGGATACAGCAATAAATACGTATAAATACGACCCCGACGTTATTAAATTCCGCAGTCATATTGGATGGAAGCAGGATAATATATTTGCTGCCCGCCTTGGTCTTGTCGAAGAGGCAAAAAAATTAAACGTTCTAAAATTAAAAGATTCCGGTAGAAGGTTTCCTGCGTTTTGGGGACCAGGTTTCGACTGGGTACCCGACCATAATTGGGGAGGTTCAGGTATGATTGGCCTCCAGGAGATGCTTTTACAAACAGCAGGAGATAAAATCTATTTGTTCCCAGCCTGGCCAAGAGAATGGGACGTGCATTTCAAACTTCATGTTCCGGAAAACACAACGGTAGAAGCCCAACTGAAGGATGGTAAAGTTGAAATCATTTCTGTTGTTCCTGAAGAGAGAGCAAAGGATATTATCAATACATTAAAAGAGACAGAATAATTATGTCACCTTGTTAAAAATGAGACGGATCCTTTTAATTCTTTGTTTTTCATTCATCTTCCGGGATAATACACTGCCCCAATCCAAGGATTTTATCTTGGTTGGCCCTGGTTATTCGCCAGCAATAGTAATCGATAGCTCAGAGGATGAAGTTATTAAAATATCAGCGAATCTTTTAGCTGATGAT
>JAHEEB010000446.1 GCA_024640925.1 Bacteroidota bacterium
TATTCTTTTTGCTGCATTCGTGTTTGGTTGTGTTCTCTTACTTTCTCACGGATCGCTTCATTGAGGGAGTGTATGTCGAAAAACTGTCGGTCACGCAGTTTTGCATATACCCTGCTGTAAATAAGCTTAACCTGGTTTTCTACTAGTGCTTTGTCTTTGGGTTTGCAAGCCCTGGCTGGTGTTACTGTTGTGCCATAGTGGTTGGCAAAATCTTCAAGTACCCTGTTTACATCGGGCTCGTACCTGTTCGCTTTTACTATGGCCGATTTAAGGTTATCTGGCACCAGTGTTTGTGTTACCCCACCAAGCTCTTTCAAACAGCTAGAAAGAGCATAAATAAAATCTTCAATGCACTGGCTTGGTATAGCCATAACAAAACTGTAATCAGAATAAGGCAGGCAGGCCACAAAAACCTGGCATTCGATTATCTCGCCGGTTTGTTTATCAATATACGATAGTTTTTTGCCTGCAAAATCAACGTAAAGCTTCTCGCCTGCATTGTGTTGTAACACCATCGAAGGGTTCTGGGCAACTAAATACTGTGCCAAATGAAAACAAAACTGGGTGTACCCATAACCATCAGGACATCCCCGCTTGTATTCTTCCCAGAGTAGCTTGCGTGTTACCCCAGTTTTTCCAAGCTCTTTTGTAAAATGGGCGAGATTATCTTTTATCTGTTCGTACCGGTCTTCTTTATAGGATGGATTGCCTGCAAACAGCTTGCTTTCCATTACTGGTTCTTCGAGTGCCAATAATGCCTCGATATCAAGCTCTCCGTTTTCGATTTTCGTAAGGTAGGCTTTAACTGTATTTTTGCTCATGCCCAACTGACGGGCTATTGTCTTTTTTCCTTTTCCTTGTTTGTAAAACAGGAATAATTGTTTTATCTGGCTCATACGTTTTGGTTTTGCTGCCATCTGTAATTTGATTTTGTGATTAAAAAAAACACAAAAGAACCAAAACTGCATTTAACCAAGGAAACAGGGGGTCAACTTAGTCCGAAATTTTGACCATCGCCCCATTAGCTTGGCTTGGCTTGGGGGTCAGTTTGCTCCGAAACTTAAACGACCTTCCTTGGACAGGGGTCAATTTAGTCCGAAACCCGAACGACCCGGCCCTCGGTTACCTTCAAAGGGGTCAATATCTGACGGAATGTCATAATTTCTATTTAAAAATCATTCCGCTTTTTTGTTCTAATTTAGGGGGTCAACTTAGTCCAAATTATCCAGGGTAATTGAGCATTTTTTGAATGATAATGGTAATGGTATACTTTTTGTGAATTAAATTAAATTATTTTTAATTATTTATTTAAGGTAGAACTATAAACAATTAACAATCAATATTAAAAAAAATGAATTCAACTGAACAACTCAAAAGATTAATAGCTGAAAAGCTACATATACCAGAAAGCAAAAATCCATTAATTGAAGCAATTCAAATAGCAACATTTGAACCTATCATTGATATGAGTAGTTTGAAAATGAGCCAACAGGATGTGATGGAGAGTTGGATATATGATCTAAGTTTGAAGCCAATAGAATACACAATTAATTTTATTGAACAAACGACAAATATTACTTTAGAGGAAATGGTGGAAAATATCAAAGTAATGGACAAAAAACAGATGATGGAATATCTGGTTCTTGAAGTAATGTCAGAATTAATATTAGCGAACAGGGATACATTTTAATGCCAAAATACTCCTCGGATTTATACGAAAAGATATGTATTTTATAAAATTTGGGCTGTTGGATGGAAAACCAATTCTAAATCTAAATTTTCACTATTGTACTCTTTTCCCCTGTTCCTGAAATAAATAAGTATCCTATTGCTCTAGTCATTGCAACATATAGTAAAGCCGTTTCTGCTTTGATATGCTTTTTTTGTTGGTAGTCATCTAACATTGAAAAATACGGAGGCTTAAAAGGCATATTTTCAATATCAACACCAATTAAAAACATCACCTTAAATTCAAGACCTTTTGTATTATGAAAAGTTGAAAGCACAAGGTTATTTTCAACTTTCTGATCTGTTTCACCAGATAAATAAGTATAAGCTATGTGTGTGTTATATAAGCAGTTTTTAATCGAATCAAGAATTTGATGAGTTCTACCGGCTATGCATATCTCATTCAATCGAACTAAATTATTACTATGTAGATTTTTTATGAGCCCTATTATATAATTGCACTCCTCATCTTTAGATTCAAAAACTTTATAAACAGGTTTTTCTCCATGTAATAAAGAAATGTAGCCGTTTTTGCTTTCTTCTTCACCATCAAAATTATCAAAAGCAATATCCTTTATTGTTGAAATGGCAAGCCTTTTAATTTCTTCTGTCGTCCTGTAATTGACTTTTAATCTTTTACTACGTTTACCACGAATTTTAATACTACACTTAGAAAAATTTATTTTTTTATTGTAAATATTTTGTAATGGATCACCCACGAGGAATAAATCATTATCGCCTTCAGCAACCAAATTTCTAATAAACCTTAGCTCTATATTTGAAAAGTCTTGCAATTCATCACAAATAACATGTGAGAATGGTTTAGCTTCAGGATTTTTTTCCAGAAAATCAGAAACAATGTCAAATAGCTCATTGAAAGAATATTTATTCTCTTTGCTCTTCAGTTCTTTATACCTTTCAATATTTGTCCATATTTCAATTTTATCTTGTCTCCCAATTTTCTGGGTACGACCAACTCTTGCAGTCCTTAAATATTCATCTATGGATTTTATATTGTTATATAGAATAACATCGTTGTATTCATCATGAAAGAAAAATTCATCAAATTGACTTGTATTTAGTTCAAGGGCAGTATTCCACAATTCCTTTTCCTGATTATCAAAAATTATCCTGGATTTGGAAGAAATAAGTTCATTTTGTTTTGCAAAGTCAACTATGAAAGCATGTAAGTTCCTAATTATAATTTTTTCATTTGTAATTCCTAAATCAATTACACACTGCTCAATATTGTTTACCAAACTTTTTGTATAGGTTGTGAAAAATATTGGCTTATCATCTGGCTTTAAGCTTTTTGAAAGAAATTTTAATCGATGTAATGCTGCAATTGTTTTACCGGTTCCTGCACCACCAGAAACTTTTACAGAGCCCTTAAAATTACTATAGGCAACAATATTTTGACTTGGATGTAAAAAGATTTTCCATTTTGCAAAATCACCTGATAATAATTCATCTAGTTTTTCTTCATTGTCTATATAAACAAAACTTCTCTGTGAATTTATGGATAATCCTGAACTTTCATCCTTGTTAAGTCCCTCTTCAATTTCTTCTATTATTGTTTGTATTGGAATGCCGTCTAATAGATAAAATAGGTTGTCGAATGCATCAGTTGGTAAAAGAGCCTGGAATTTTTCAAGATCATCAATATCATTTATTGATTTCACTTTATCTAAATAAGATTCAGGTACACCAATTTTTAATAGTTGATCATCTGAAAACAAAGAGAAGAATGGATTGTTTATGACATTACTTGATAAATTTACCTTTTCAATAACTTTCTCTTCAATCTCAAATACCTGTGCAGTCTGGGTTTCACGATTCCATTCAAACAACTTGTTTTTTGCCCAATCCATTGCTTCATCGTGATTATCCACCCAAAGCAGATGATAATTATTCCCTTCTTTGGGAGAATGAATTATTGCTCTATATGACTGGTCTATTCTAACTGTTCGAAGATTTGGGTCTTTAAACGTGTTAATTTTCTCGTAATTAATTGCACTTGAATAAGGGTTTTCACGAAATTTCTTCATGAATTCACGTGTCTTTTTCTGGACTGCTTGAGGAAGTTTGGCAAAAGCATCAAAAAACTTATCGTAAATAAATAAATTAATATGTGTAGACATGTTTATAATATTTCAATGTTGAATTCTTCTAATTCAAAAACCTGATATCCTCTTTGTTTAAAAACATCCTGATAACCATCGAACGATCCAATCACAATTTTCTTTGATTCAATACCCAAATCAGCTTCTGCAATTATCTGGTCTTGTTCTTCTAATACAAAGGTTTCAGTTGTATTGAATTCAATTTTCCTGGATAATAACAGATTTATTAAAGAATGATATTTTTCCGGAAAATTTCTATATATATCCTCTTTAATATCCGTTTTAAGTTCTAGTTTATTTTCTTCAATAATAACCACTTCAACATCATCAAAAAACTGAACCAAATTAAAGGTATTCCAGAAAAATTCCCAGTCTTCTTTATTTATATTCGTATTACAATAATCTTTTGACACATATATTTTTCCATGTAAGGCTAAAGTTTCGGGATTTTGGAATAATTTATATGTTAGTTCTTTGGTAGATGGAAAAGAATCCAGAAAAGAGAGTTTCTTTGGATCCTTTTCTTCAAAGATAATAGAATCCAATTCTTGGGATGGATTATTAATAAAATCCATTGCTTTGACCTTTGAAATTACTTTTCCCAACAAATTGTTTTGTAGTGAGAAGAAAAAGATTTGCAAATTATTAAGTAGCTCATTATTTAAAGGATTTTCAAGATAATTTATCAATCTTTCAAAATTATTCTTTGATTTTAGTAAATCCGTAAAGCTGTTAGGATAGTTGGGGTGTTTAATTTTTATAGCTAAATCATTAATAATTTTTGTATTTGATATATCATTAAGTTTATCAGATTCTTTCGATTCGAAGCGACTTAAATCATCCCAAGAAAGAACATAAGTATTAAAACTATTGCTGTGTAGAATTGCATTTCGTTTTTGAATGTCAGTTAAAAAACGATTGTTGGGGTTTGTGGCATGATAAGCAAAACCATCTAAATAAATAGCTATTGGTT
>JAHEEB010000447.1 GCA_024640925.1 Bacteroidota bacterium
AGATGTTTCTAAAATGTAAATTGACATTGATTCTGATTTTCATTTCATGTTCAATCAAAGCACAGGTAATTGCTGATGACCCGGTATTAGTGGATGAACAAGTACCTCTCCTTATTCCTGATTCAACAATAATAAAAAACTTTTGTGATAGTGTTGCGGCACTCTATAACCAAAAGGTAGTTTGTGGAAGTATAAATTCCATTTATCACGAACCCGTTGTAAATACCCCCATTCTTGGCATTTTCAATAACGACTCAATACTTTCTTTCACAAATAATTACGGTCTTTTTTGTATCCCTGTTTGGAATAAATCCATTATGGATATTTCTATCAGAATAAACTCTGCTGAATATTATAAATTCGACACATTAATAAGTATCGCAGATTCCGATAAACCTTTGTCTATTATTATTAAACCACGGTATAAATTATTGGTAAGGGGAAGAATCATTACAGGTACCATGCCTGTTGAAAATGTCGATGCAGAAATTGTACATCTGACTGATACATTCAGAACCAAGACATCCGGATGCTATACCGATAAGGAGAATTACTGGAATTGTCTTTATTTGGGTATGTTTAAGCAACCGGTTCTATTTGATAATCCTGAAGATAGTATATTTATAAGGATATCGAAAAATGGTTATAATGAAAGTAAACTTGCTATGAAGTGCTCGAATTATGATGGTTCAATTTTGCCGATTCATTTGAAATTTTCTGATTTCTTGCCAGAATTGCTCCAACATAACATTACACTCAAATTAGCCTTTCCTTTTTTTGATCATTGGAATGCAGGAATAAACTATTCGTATACATTAAATATAAATGATTTTAATCGTATTGGAGTTGGTTTCGAAGGAATGATGCATATTTCAAAATATTCAACCCAACATCCTACTTTTCAAGATGTCACCAAGTTACCTGACACAACTTACCAAATGGCTACTTTTGATACAAGTTATATATCCTGGTTTATAGGACCTCAGATATTTTTCTGGTTTTCAAATCCAACAAAAAGAAATTTCGCCTTTTATGGAGGATTAAGTGTTCCTTTTTCCATACCTCAGAATAAAGTTTATTTTCATCCCTTTATTGGGAGCAGGTTTTTCCTGGATTACAACAAAGCATTTATCATTGAGTTTAAGTATCTGACATATGATATGGATGTTCTTCAATATCATTTCAATCCTTATGGAAAAGCAACAAATAACACAATAAATAAGACATTTAATAAGTTTTTAATAAACTTTGGGTTACAATTATGTTTCTAAATCCATGAAACCTTTTCAAAGCATCAATATCTTTTTTCCCTTTTCAGCAATTTTAATGTTGTCTGGTTGTAACAATATTGATAATTCTGACGTATATGACCCAAATCTTGTTTTTCCTAATGCCTTGGAAATAAGTGTAAGTCCATATGAATATACAGATGTATACAATGGGGAAACCTTTCAAATATCTGGCGATACTGTGTTGGATACTCTTGGTCCCATGCCAGAGCTCAGATGGGAAAGTTTTCCCTGCGATATAGTTACTTCTGTGATCTCAACGGCACCAATTTATTGTAAAAATGGTACGGTTGTCAATCCGGAGAAAATTATATGGCAATGGCATTCAGGTATGCCTGAACATTTGTTGTTAGTTGCAGATATTCAATATATTAGCATACTTTTCAATGAAGGAAAACCGGTAGAAGAAAAAAATATTTTGTATAGTACGCAACCTTTATCTTTAAATAGTGGTCTTTATTACTGGGCTGTATGGGGATGGGACGAAAGTGGCCGTGAAGTGGTTTTTTCAACCAAACCATATAAGTTTATTGTTTTATAGATGATTTTAACCAATAAAAAATATGAATTCGCCAAAAATATTTATTAGAATTAAATAACATTGTTAAATTTGTACTAAAATTTTTTAGCCGTGAAGTTAAAGCAGAAACACAATCTTAAAACAGAAAAAAGAAACCGGATTATTATTGAAGAGGTTAATCCTAATGAATTAGCCGAAATCTGGAAAAGACTAAGCGATCTTAATAAAGCCTTTTAATATACCGGAGACTTATTGATTACAAAGCATTTAAAAATATCAGCCTGATATTCAGGCTGATATTTTTTTATACCTACTTATACCATAATAAATCCATTTCATCAAATCACCTGCTTCGTTCATCTAAAACTTTTCTACTTATACCCTGAAATGGCGTATACTTGAGTAGAAAACCACATAAAATTATGCATCTCAGCAAAAAATTGCACGTAGAACCTTCACAACCACTAAAAAGAAAAAAACTCTCAAAAATTGTTGCCAAAGCAGTTCATTTTTTTGTGTTTCTGATTTTTATGGTGCTATTAGCTGGTCATGAAAATATGACCCCCCCTTTTGGTAAAAATACAATAGATTTTTTCGATTTTGAAAACAGGCAGTTAATTGAGAATCAAATCAATAATCTTTCATCCGATACGAGTGGCCATTTAAATATTCGAGTAAATGAGCTTGTATCTGAATTTTATAAAATGCGTGATTATAAACCTGCCTGGACGTTAAATTATACAACGAACCTAAATTTTTATTGTCTTAAAAAAATCATCGATTCCACTGTATATTATGGATTTCCAAAAGATTATTTCAAGGGAACTGTTCTTGATGATATGAGTAATCAATTATCTTTAAGTAAAAGCAAAAATAAGGACAAAAGTTTTGAAGATAGAACACAACTTGAAATACAATCTACAAAATCTGCATTGTTGGTTATGATTTATATGCGTATGGGTATTATCTCAGAAGATACCTCATCTGCTTTCATGGACTATACCAAATGTTTGCCAAGATTATTAAATGTAGCATTAGAAAACAACAGTCTGACTAAAACAATCCTTTCTGTACAGCCAAAAATTCAACCTTATCAACAGTTGTTGTCTTCTATTCCTGAATTTGTAACTATATATGAAAGTATAAGTGACAATAAAAATAGTTTGTCCGATAATATGTTAACTAAAGCACTAAATTTTTGTGATTTAGATACGAAAGATAGTACTCTGATATCAAATGAGAAATTATTGGAGGATTTCCAAAAAAAATATAGTTTAAATGTTAATGGCAAATTTGATACTGCAACACAGAAAAAGATGCAATCAATTTTTCACTTTAAGTATTTGCAAATTTGCCTGAATTTAGACAGATTAAGAAAGGTGAATAATTTTGATTCAGACTATCTGTTTGTAAACATTCCTGAATTTAAGATGCATTTAATCGAGGGGAATATAGAGCATGAAACTTTTAATGTTATTGTTGGAAGGACAGAAACACCCACACCAATACTATCAAGCAAAATTGAAAGGATTATTGCTAATCCCGATTGGACAGTTCCAACAAATATCGCTCAAAAAGAGATGTTGTCTAAGATTCGGACTGATTCAGGTTTTTTGCAACGAAATGGTTATACAATTGTTAATAGACGCGCAAAACCGGTTAATGAAGAAGAAATTAACTGGGAAGCTGAAAATCCATTCGGCGGAGAATATTATATACGCCAAAATAAGAGTGATAATAATGCTCTTGGTAAATTAAAATTTGTATTTCCTAATAGCCATAGTGTTTATATGCATGATACACCGAGTAAAAGATTGTTTGCAAACAAGAAACGTACCTATTCACATGGCTGTGTCAGAATACAAAATCCTGAAAAGCTCGCTCAGTATCTTACTAATAAATGTGGTACTTGCAAAAACGATTCTGTTAATATATATACTCTGATTGCTGATAAAAGACAAGATGTATTGAACCTGGAAATGAAAATGCCCATACATATTCAATATATCACCAACATTGTTGACGAATCGGGGTCAATATATTTTTTGAATGATGTTTATAACCTTGATGAAGAAGCCATTAATTCTCTTTTCCCTGGCTGATACTGCGATGATATCAGGGAAGAGTGATATATAAACAGGCAAGAGCCGTTTTTTATTTCATCAATGATTTCTGTAGATGTAGCTGTTGGTAAAGCTGGACATCCATAGCTTCGTCCTATCCGTCCGTTTTGCTTTATATAATCTTCGCTAACATAATTTGCTCCATGAATGACTATGCTCCGGGAAAGAGCATTATCATTCAGTCCCTTGTCCATACCAATGAGCCGCAACGAGTATCCATGTTTTCCCTGGTAAGTATCTGAAGTAACAAACAAACCCAAACTACTCATAAAAGATCGGGGACAGTTTGAAAAATTAGTTGGAGTAACAACACCGGAATTCTTCCCATGTGCAACGAGCGATTTATAGATTAATTTGCCATTTTTCAGGTTGATAACATAAAAGCGCTCGGAGTCAGATGGTTTATCGTAATCTATCAGGGAAAGAATGGAATCATTTGTTATAACCCTATTCTCAATCAGATTATTTAATCCCTTTAATGCAATACTTAATGCCATTTCTGAAAAGCCATTTGAATCGGCTAATTGCTGATATGAGGTGGCAGTATTTTCTTTTTCAGTCGTTGAGTGAAACTTCCTGTTTTCAATTCCGATGCCTTCAATAAAAAACTCTACCCCAAAGATAATAAACAGAAATAGTAGTATTCTGTGATTCATGTAGTTTATGTAGTTAGGAATTACAAAACTATTATCTTTTAGCTATGATCCTAATTTTAGAAGTTCTTTTTTTCCACAAACTTACCTGAAAAGGGGTGCAGGATAGGCTATGGATGTTGGAGCCCAAATGATAATCTTATCTATCAGAAGCTTTTTGTTTTTAACTCCAATTCCAAAATATCCCATTACCAGGTTTGCATCGCTACAAACCAGTTTTTTACCACCGGAGATT
>JAHEEB010000448.1 GCA_024640925.1 Bacteroidota bacterium
ATACCTTGTAAGAAAAGTACCTGATTTGCGGGCATCTTTATCACTATATGATTCATAAGCCCAAATCGATGGTCCAAAGCGACGGTACATATAACTACCTAAACTTGTTTCTGTAACATTTGCACCAAACATAACATGCAGATTGTTATATTCACTGCTATATTGTCCATACTGAATTTCAAAAACAGATTCAATACCATTTTTATTTTCGGTATTCCACCAATACCATAAATCTTTAAAGTCGGGTTCCAGATCATATACTGAAGATGAAATAACAGAATCTGAGTACGTCTTCGACAAGCTTAGAAATTCTGAATTATCTTCCATAAATCCTCGGGTAAGGTACACTTCGCCCAAAACTGACTGGGCTGCACCTTTTGTAGCTCTCCAAACATCACTGGCCTGTGTTTTTACTGGCAGATGCGATGAAGCATACATAAGATCATTAATAATATAATTATAAGTTGAATCAACTGATTGGCGTGGAATATCAATTCCATCAAGACTTACAGTATAACTTGCCGGAATTGGAAGACCACCAAAAAGACGCACCAAATTAAAATAAGTCAATGCCCTTATAAAACGGGCTTCACTAAAATATTGCATCTTAAGGTTTTCGTCCATTTTAATTCCAGCGCCTCTTCCAAGCACAACATTTGCCCGGTTTATTGTGCTATATGCATCATCCCAATTAGTAAAAGTAATATCATCGGCGTTATTGATATCTGACCATGCATTCCATAAATGAACGTTGTCTTTTGCATATGCCGGAGAACCAAATTCCGTTAAAACTTCGAGATACATTAAATACTTATAATTTTTACTGCCAAAAGTAACCTGATATCCATCATAAACACTGGAAAGAGCAGCTTTAAGTTCATCAGCTGTTGAATAATAGCTTTCCGGAGAAATTATAGTGTATGTGTCTTCTTTCAAGTCAGTACAACCATTCAGGATTATACTAACAAATATTGCAATAAATATATATTTTATATTTTTCATAGCTAGCTTCTGTTTAAATATTAGAACTTTGTGTTAAACCCAAAAATGATAGCTTTTGCCCATGGATAGCTAACATCTCCATTTTCAGGGTTGTAACCCCTATGGTTGGCATAATTAAAGTAATTTTGAGCATTCACATATACGGTAGCTCCTTTTAACCATTTCCATTCCTTGGACAATTCTGAAGATTTTAAGTTATAACTTAACTTAATGTTTTTTAACACAAAATATTTCCAACCTGCATTTGTCCTGTCGGAGAGATAAACTCCCTGCGCACCAGCCCTGGGAAAATCTCCATCAGGATTGTCTTCGCTCCACATCCTGTCGTAGGCATATTTGGTGGGAATATAATTGCTGTTTAAGACCTGGTTCTCGCCATATAATAAGTAACTGCTTGTGCTGGATGAATAACCAACTCCGTAATCGGAAGTTACTGCAATAGCAGCTACTGACGAATAGTTTAAAGCACCTTGTCCGTATAATTCTAACTGAAAACCTTTAAATTCAAAGCTGGTCGAAAAGCCATAATTAAAGTCGGGTTCAGTAGAACCAACGCAGATATAATCTTCAGTGCTTATAGAGTTATCACCATTATGATCAACATACATTTCTTCTCCAAGCTGAGCAGTTGAATTTATAGCCTGATATGCGGTAAGTTGTTCCTGTGTTTTTATTATACCGGCAGATTCCCTCATCCAGAATCCGCTCACGGGTTCACCTACTTTAAGGTACTTCGCAAAACCAGCTGAATAAGTACCCAGGTTTATTGATTCAACATCACCATATAATTCTTTGATTTCATTATTGTTTTTTGAAAGATTTCCTGAAATGTCCCATTTAAATTCCCTATCGATAACCCTGATATTAGCAGTAAGCTCAAAACCCTTATTAAATACCTCCCCAACATTCTGATACATACTTGAATATCCTGAAGTAGTTGCTATTGGGACATTAAATAGTAAATCGGTTGTGGTTCTTGTGTAATAATCGAAATTTAGATTGACCCTGTTCCATAAACCTAAATCAATACCCACATCTACCTGAGTTGTTCTTTCCCATTTTAAATCAGGATTACCTATCTGAGGAGTAAAGCCTAAAATAAGAGATGTTCCATCGGTATAATAAATACTTTCAAGTTGTTGTAAAGAATTATAGTTACCAATTTCTTGGTTTCCAGTGACTCCATAACTTGCACGTATCTTAAAATTCGAAATTTGTTTTACATCCGTTAAAAATGATTCTTTATTGATCCTCCAGGCTAATCCAACAGACGGGAAAAAACCCCATTTGTTGTTTTCCCCAAATCGTGATGATCCATCATACCTGGCAGTTACAGTAGCAATGTATTTATCGTTATATGCATACGATCCCCTTGCCGTGAGAGAAGCTAATTTGTTAGAATACTTATCTGATGAATAATCAATACTTTCAACACTTGCCAGAGACATATTGTTCGCCCCTATCTCATCATTTGTAAATCCTGAACCATATGTACTCATATCTTCAAAAGAATAGTCCTGATATGAATATACCCCTGTTAATGTAAGTCTGTGAAGATCATTAAAATCGCTTGTGTAAGTAAGAATGTTTTCTGTCAACTTACTTATCTTTTTGTGATAGGTTTGCCCTCCTTCACCGTTCCCTTTATTATTAATACCACTGGACGATGTTGTAGAACTATATTTATATTCTTTGCCGTTAGATATATCAACACCAAAGTTGGTTTTAAAGGTCAGGTTCTTATGTAATTTAAACTCTGCATAAACATCTCCTAAAACACGGTCGTTTACCAGATTATCAATAATTTCGGTACCATCAGCAACCGGATTGAAAGTTCCTTCGATATAAGAGGAATACTTTGAGTCTTGATTTGCATAATACCATTGATCATTGGCATCTTTTACCGGAAAAGTTGTCCAACCAAACCTAAAGATATCCCCGGTAGCATTATCACGAATATCCTGATCTGTACGGCTAAGCTGAAGGTGGGTTCCAATGGTCAACCAAGGTTTAAATTCATGGCTAAGGTTAGTTCTTAAAGAATACTTATCATAACCAGAAGCATCTAATAAACCTTCCTGAGAAAAGATATTGCCTGAAAGTAAATAAACTGTTTTTTCGTTCCCACCACTAAATGTTACGGAATGTTCCCTGATACCTGCCCTATCTTTAATAATTTCATCCTGCCAATCAGTTTCATATCCTGGTGCCGGGTTTGCTTCATCATAAACAGGACTACCTGATGAATATTGATATGCCTTGTTTATAAAGTCAACAAACTCATCGTGGTTTAATGTTTCGGGTAATCTTTCTGGCGATTGAAACCCAAAATAACTTGAAACTGATACATCATTAAACCCTTTTTTGCCGCTTTTTGTAGTAATCAGCACCACTCCATTAGCACCTCTTGAACCGTATATTGCGCTGGAAGATGCATCTTTGAGAATTTCAAATGATTCAATATCATTCACATTTATATCATTGATATTGGCATCCATAAGTGGAAACCCATCAACAACATACAATGGGTCATTACCGGCATTAATAGAACCATTTCCCCGGATACGTAAAGTAGGGGAAGAACCCGGCTGGTTATCAGTCATTACAGTAACTCCAGATATCCTACCTTGTAAAGACTGAACAGGGTTGGATACAGAAACAGACGGAAGATCATCAGCCTCCAGTTTCATAACAGCACCTGTAAGATCGCTTTTCTTCTGAGTACCATAACCAACAACAATAATTTCATCGAGCGATTCTATACTTTCTATCAGTATGATATCAATGTTTTTGTTAGTACCAACACTTATTTCCTCTGTATTATAACCGAGAGAAGAAAAAGTCAGAACTGCATCTGTTGAAGGTACTAAAATTGAATAGTTCCCTTCACCATCAGTTATTGTTCCATTTCTGTCAGAGCCTTTAACAAAAACAGTAACTCCGGGGATACCGGAATTATCGATGGCTGAAGTTACCTTACCTGTTATTCTAATCTCGTCTTGTTGACTTTTTAAGGGAACAATAACAATCAGGTTGTTTTCTAAAATAGTATACGTGCACTTTGCTTCTTTGAACAAATTACCAAGGATTTCATCTACTGTTTTGTCCTTTTCCCTGAGAGAAACTTTTTGGTTCAAATCAAGAATTTTATTGTTATATAAAAATTTAAACTGGGTTTTGGATTCAATTTCTGAGAACACATCAGTTAAGCTGGCATCAGATAAATTAACTGATATCCTTCCTTCCTGAGAATAAGCTATACCATATATTTGTATAGTAGTAAGAAAACTGAATATCACAATGAATTTCATGTAAATTAATGTTTTAACCAGATCTTTCCGTAAAAAGATCTTCGGTTTTTGTTTGTTTTTCATAATTTTGTATGGGTTAAATTTGACACTAAACCTATTAACCGTTTTTAAACGGTTTCTAATTAGAGAAACCAGCTGATGGTCGCACATTAGCTGGTTTTTTCCTTTTATGTTTTTCTGATCATATCAATAAGTTTTTAGGAGTTAATAATTATTGTTCTGCTTCTATAGTTATTAAATTCTGATTTATACTATATTCAAAAGGAAGGGAAAGGTCCAGCGCATTAAGTGCCTGTTCAATGGTTTCTTTCTCAAAAACTCCTGTATACCTGGTATTCTTTAAAGATGTATCTTTTATAATAATCTTAATATTATACCAACGTTCCATTTTATATGCCAGATCCTCAAAGCGTTCGTTTTTAAACAAAAACACACCATCTTTCCACGATGTATATAGTTTTGTGTCGGTAACATTTACAAGTGCATCCTTCGATTTGAGTATAGG
>JAHEEB010000449.1 GCA_024640925.1 Bacteroidota bacterium
CTTTTCCTCGTTCAGCAAATCATTTATATCTTTTACCGCAAGAGGACTTTCTTTCCAAAGAATTTGCAAGATCTCCAGTTCTGAACTTGTAAGTTTTATCATTATTTTCTAATTACGAATAATTTCGTAACAAATATATACGAATATTTTCGTACATGCAAATTTTAATACGAATATTTTCGTAGTGTGTTTTTTAAGTAGGGTCTTCTGATTAAATCAAGACCTCAAATGTGTATAGAAATTTATTTTAAAATGGATTTCGATCCATAGAGGTCGTATATCTGGGCTATTGTACCAATTTTCTCTAAAAAAATCAAATAGAATCTAAAAATAGATCTACTCTATAATTCCCATTTGTTGCATTAGCAAAAGAGCATTCATTTTTTTCGTTACTCCCTGATACAATTTGTAATCAAAGAATATCTGTGCATTGTCAATCTCTATTTCGAAACACTGGTTTTTTATAATTAACGGATATTCGTCGGCCATTGAGGCTAAGGCTAAATCGTGGGTTGCTATTATGCCAGTACCTTTTAGACGAACAATTTTTTCAAGAGCCGATTGTGATCCCTTTTGTTTATCAACAGAATTGGTGCCTTTAAGAATTTCATCAAGTATAATAAAAAGCTCCTCTCCTTTTTCGAGCATATCTAACATTTCTTTTAACCTGCGCAATTCGGCATAAAAATAAGACTCGTTTTCTCTTAGCGAGTCGCTCGTTCTCATGCTGGTAAATAATTTCATTGGTTTAAAACTGAATTTGGAAGCACATACAGGGATTCCGATGGCTGCCATGACCAGATTAACCCCAACTGTTCTCAGGAAAGTGCTCTTCCCGGCCATATTGGCACCAGTTATTATAACAAACTCACCCTTCTTTTCAATTCTAAAATTGTTGTTCACTCGTTTATCCGAAGGTATAAGCGGATGTCCAAGTTGATCTGCAACCAAAATTGAATCCTCGGATATTTCGGGATAGGTGAAATCCGGATGCAAAAAGGAATAAGAACCAAGAGAAACCAACGCATCGAAATAAGAAACTTTTTCCAGCCATACAGGCAATTGTTGTCCGCAACCTACACGCCATTTCTCAATTCTGTGTAAACAATGAAGATCCCATAGTAAAAAGCCTTCGAGAAAAATAGCTGCCATTATATTTAACCGGTTGTCAAAAGCGCTTACACTTTTAGTCAGTTTTTTAAGCATCACATCAGACCTGTTCCCTTCGTGAGTCAACTCTCCGGAAAGCTGAGCCAATAATTCCGAATTAAATTTTATATCGTTTATAATGGTGAGTAATCCATGGTATTTCTGAAAAACTTTAAGAAAGTTACTTACCTGGTTATGCTCCTTATTTATTTTACGGGCATTTGTTCCAATAATAGACATATTAATGAGAAATAGAATTACAACCAGAGTTGATAAGGAAGAATCGATGAAAGCCGCAATGGTAGCAGAAAAGATTAGTATAGGTAACGCAAAACTTAGTATACGGAGAACTTTGTTTCCATGAACAAATGATACAGTTGAAGCCCATTGGGTTATTTGTTCTTTATCTTCTATTCCTATTTCAGAGGTTTTACCTGTTGCTCTGAAATGTAAAAGTTGTGCAGGCATATTAGATAATTCCTTAATTGCTGCCTGAGTTTTTTTAATCAATTCTTTATTTAAAACAGGGAAATGAAAGAAATTGGCCAGTTGTTTATCGCCCATTTGGGTGATGGTTCGGTTAAGCATTTGAAAAATAGAACCTTTTCCAAATATATCGAGATCAAAACTATACTCGTGCCTGTGATTGATATATTCCTCTCCATCACGAAAGTCATCGAAATTATGCTCACATGCTTTTAATTCCGATTCTGTAACTTTCTTGTAAGCATCATGGTAATTCTTTTTTTGCTGTAAATGTACATGCCTTACAACTAAATACAGAAAAGCAATAAAATCTGCCGAAGCCAATATTATTGCTAATGCAACTGAGTACTGCACCATAAGAAAAAAGACAAGAAATATTCCAATAAAAAAAAGCAGCCTCAAGATTGAATTGAACAAAATTTTCTTCCTTAAGATTTCTGAGATTTCTGAAGCAAATGTATGCTCCTGAGTAAAGTAATTTTTCGGATTCATCATTAGATTTGAATAGCTTTAACCTTAAAATTTGTCTTATAACCAGGATAATAAGTCATTTGGGAATCGAAACGCCAAATCCATTCCTCTTCTCTTTTCCCTTTTGGTAAATCAGTAAATAAAAGGCTATTTGATTTCGAAAGAATATCATCACTGGCATAAAGCTGTTCCTCATAATCGGTTATCAGACAGGCTGTGTCTGGCTGCAGTTTATTTATATGCGATTCCTGGACTTTTTTACGCAGGTTAAACAGATTGTTGGCCTTAACATCGGGAAACCTTCGCAGGTATTCAATGAGAAGGATATCCAGCTGATTTAATATATTCACAGAAATTAAATAATCTACTGGTTCAGGTGTTGAAAAGCCTGGAACAATAATAGATTCGACTTCTTCAAGAGTAGCCTTCCCGGTGCTAAGACAGTTATACACACTATAAATGGCTCCTCCGGTAATGTCGCAACTGATAAAATGAATGTTTTTTTTCCCTTTAAGTTTATGTTGTACCTGGCTGGGGTGTCTTATATCGAAAAGGTATAGATTTGAACAGTTTTCTACCAGAAAATCAATAGGAACATCAAGCAGCCAACCACTACCCAATACGGCAATATTTTCCGGTTTAGTATCTGAAATGCATTGTCTGATAAATCTCCTGGAATTATTTAAATGTTCATTCCATGCACCTTCTTCCTCAATATATCTTCTCATAATTCCTTCCTGATCATCGACATAGCCCATACGTTTCAGAATTTTATCGGAAGGGTACAAATAATTATCTTTCACTGAATAATACTTAATTAGAAATTCATTTGCGATTGCATGATTTCCCTAATCTCAATTGCGAGGTTCTCAGGACTCTTTTTAGCAATACTTTCCGAAGGTATAACATCGAGCACTTTGATTGAAATTTTTTGTGGTTTTTTTATTAATATACCTTTCTTGGGCAAAGCTTCGGAAGCTCCCATTATAATCACAGGTAAGATATCTGTGTTTGTTTCCAGTGCCATACGAAAAGCTCCTTCTTTAAACTTTAAAAGTGTTCCATTCTCAGAGCGGGTTCCTTCTGGAAACATAAAAATAGAAATCCCTTTTGAAAGTTCCAGCTTACATTTTTCCATCATTCTTAATGAGCTTTCGGTATCACCCCGTTTAACCGGAATATATCCATTCATTTTCATAATCCAACCTAAAACAGGCACATTAAAAAGTTCTTCTTTCGCCACCCATTTATACTTGCACCTTAACTGGTATAGTGTTAGAATATCGAGCAATGATTGATGGTTTGAAATGATGATGTATTTTTTCTTCTGATCAATTTTCTCTTTACCTTCAATGGAAAGCTTCCACCATGGATTTACCACAATATAGATATTAGCTAATCGTGCAGTGAAAAAGTGAAAATTTATATGGTCCTTATCCAAAGGGAAGATTAATATCCAAAAAATAAAAATGAATGGGAAAAAAAGAATGATTGTTAACAGGAAAAAAGACCATATATAAATTGAAATAATAAAAGATTTCATGGAGGTAAATTCTTAAGACAAATGTAAAAAAACTATTTATTGATTTTTCTAATTAGCGAAATATCAAATACTTTTAAAAAAAATAAATATTCTGTTGTAAATTGAAAAACCCTATTTTAAAACTTTGCGTATATTAAATCATTTTTTCATAATTTGGCATATGGTTTGATTCCAATCATAAGAACATTAAAAAATTAATTATGAGGCGTTTTGTGTGTGTTATCATTTTGCTTTGTCTGATTGTTGTGTCCAATAAAGCGTTTGCTGGCAATTCGGGTAATTCAGATACAATAATAAATATGCAAGGTAAAGCATTGTCAGTGACCATAATAAAAGTTACTGATCAATATGTCCGATATGCTTTACCAAATGCAGATGCATTATCTACCATTTTATGTAAGGATATTCAGAAGATAATTTATTCAAATGGACGTGTTGTAGATTATAACGTACCTGCAGATGAGAGTGAGACGAAAAAGCCGGTTGTGATAAATAAACCTACTATTTTAGATACAATAATAAAAGTGGAAGGTAAAGTGCTGCCAGTTAACGTTGTAAAGGTGACGGAACAGTATGTGCGTTTTATGGTTCCTGGCAATACGGAAGTATTTACTGTTAACAGAAAAGACATACATAGAATAATTTATGGAAATGGCCGTATTGAAGAATATAGTGCCCTGGCTGTAAATATTATTGAAGATGATGCATGGCAATCCGTTTGGCTTACCGAAGATCAAGCTGAGGTTGTTTCTTTATATAAAAGAGGAGAAATTAAGGCTCAATCTCCACCTAGTTCCAGAAGTCCTGCTGCTGCAAAAAAAGGTGCTATTATCAGGCTTCAAAAGAAGGCTTCTGCAATGAATGGTTCGGTTGTTTTAGTGACGAAAAAACAAGCCACAGGAGGATATGGAGAGTTTCCAGGGTATTTTATCGAAGGTATAGTATATGGTACTGAGCCCCTGGAAGAAGGTGAAGCCCCTAAAAAAGATTTTGATGTAATCCAATAGAAGCAAAGAGGCTGTCCAAAAAGGTATATTCGAGTGAATTGGCCACTAAAACACTAAGCCTCAAAGATTCACAAAGTTTTTATTTTAAAGACATTAACCTTAGTGATACCTTTGTGTTTTGGAGTCTTCGTGGCTATTTATCAACTTTTTGGATAGCCTCTT
>JAHEEB010000450.1 GCA_024640925.1 Bacteroidota bacterium
AATTACTACAATTATAAATAAAACCAGAGTTATTATTAATAGAATAAACTTGTTTAATACTCTGCCATTCAATAAATAAATACTTAGAATAGATATAGATAATAGATTAAGTATAAGAATGATATTGTGTAAGAAAAAAACCCTTCGTTTAGATAATTCTCTATTCAAATCAAATATCATAATTAGTTCTAATATCCAAGAATATATTATTTTATACATAAATTGAATATAAATGTTTTCAAATTATTTATAGGATTCAAGCATATAAATAAGTGTATCATTCATTGAATCTTTAATAAGAAAAAGAGAATCATTATCTCTTTTTTTTACAATTCTATCACCTATGTTTATAACATAAGCAATGTTTTTTTGCCAATTTTCATCTTCTAATGTATTTATTCGATATTTTTTGTTATTACTAAAGGTAAGATATACTACGGATGGAGAATGTCTTACTTTCTCTAAAATATTGATTTGAGTAATAGAAGAATTAATTTCATTATGATATGTTAAAGTATCAAAATTCTTATCAAATTTTTTACTACGTCTAATGGTATTTGTTACAGAAATAGTAATTGTAATTCCCATTAATATAAAAATAAAAATAAAGGATTTAACTATTTTTTTCTCTTCATCTAAAAGTATCATGGCATTATTTATTTTAATAACTATTTCACCCTGATTGGTATCCAAAACTAATAAAAGTATATGATGCTCCTAAACTTACCTTCCATGAAAATCCAGTAACCCATGCATTTACCTCTTCTAATTTACTCCAACAAATACCTCCCTCCCCTCAGAAATAAACCATAAAGGGTTGACAAAATAATCTGCCCTCTCTGGTTAAACCCTGATTTGAAAACCGAAATTTAAAATAAACAATTATTTCAAAGACTCTTGAGTTTTGCCAGATAAGGGTTATTTCGTAATGATGGCTCATCAAAAGTAAACCCTTTCTGAACAGCCGATTCCAATTCTGTTTTTGCTTCCTTTGTTTTCCCAATGGCCGATAATGACTCTGCTTTCAGGGCATAATAAATGGGTTCCTCGGGGTTAGCCATAGTTAAAATTATAGCAGTCTCCAACGATCTATCATATAGTCCGGCACCGGCTAATTGACGGTTAACTCCCCAGTATTGGATACATACCTGGCTTTTTAGCCGTTTTCCCATCATCTGAAGATAAATGTCTTTGTCTGTTTCAAACAGGGTAAATTTTTCAATCTCTTTCTCCCACCATTTCATAGGTTTTATAGGTGTTAGCGGATTTTTTAAAAGTTGATAATAAGCAGTAGTAACTTTCGAAATTTCCTGGATTAATGAATCTTCCATTCGAAGACTCTTGTCAAACAAAGTTACCTGGTTTTGATAGTCGGTGCTTTTGATGATTTTCTGCAACGAATCGGAATAATTGCTTGTTTGATATGATTTATATTCAAATACCAAAAGATCCTCAAGGCTCCATTTGGCAGCCATCAGATTATTCGAATCCCTGAACTCAGAGAACTGATTTTTCAAGGCTATCATGAGTTGGTCGTTCGCTTCCATATTTTTATTTCCATTGGAAAGGCACAATTGGTATTGTAAAGCCTTTTTAAACGACTTGGAATCGGGCCATTCATGTCCTCCATAAAATGGAATAAAACAGAAAGGAGTATTGTTGTTCCTGAATATTTCCTTCACCTGGTAAAATTCACGAAAATTAAAATCGTAAAATCCGGCAATTAGTGAATAATTGAAACGTGGTGGAAAAACATCCTGGGTTTGAGCCGGAAAAGAGGCACCACATCCTATTACTCCTTTCATTTCGGGGTGCAATATACTATAAGAATAAGCAAATCTGCTTCCCCCGGAAAAACCTGCTAACAAAAGGGTCTGAAGATCGATGTTGCTTATTCTGGTTTTAACATCATCAATCATTGCATTTGCAGCTGCGGTGCATATTTCAAGAGGACCATTTTTAGAATTATCAGAACCTGCAAGAATGACCTGGAAGCTATCGGCAACATACCTGTATTTTTCAAGTGGTAGTTTTCCTCTGGCTGATGGATCGAAGAAAAAAACAACAGGATATTTTTTATCGCCATCATATCCTTTTGGCAAATACAAGGCATAAAACTGTCCGGATTTTTCGCTGCATTCAATGGAATCGGTTATTTGGCCGGGAACATAGGCATTTGTTTTTCCACAGGAAGTAAACAAAGGAAAAGCAATAAGCAGAAAAATTTTCAGATTTTTATACATATTGGGAGAGTATAATTAAAGGTTAAAATTAGTAAAGTATACAGATTTTTAATTTTGAGAATTAAAAAAAATCACGTAATCTTGTCACATCAATGGTGCTTTATTCGGTTTCCACCGAAATAGCTTAATAGGGAATGCCGTGACATGCTTACTATAAGCAAGAATTCGGCAACAGTTCCCGCTGCTGTGAGCTCCAATAACTTAAAGGCACTCTTGCCACTGTTACCCGCCTTAGTTTTACGAAGGAGGGTCCTGATTAAAAAGGATAAAATTCTTCTTCGACAAGGTTAAGGAGAATGAAACGGGAAGGCGCTTTTAAGGGAGTAAGTCAGAAGACCTGCCATTGTAAACATCTCATTATGTAGCTTTCGGGAGAAAAGCAGATAGTGATTGCCTGACAAACAATCTTTTATCTTATAAACCCCCAAAGTTGCAGATGATTAACAAATCATTTGTGATGAATTTTAAAGGAATATTTCTGTTAGCAATCTGGTTAATGCCCTTTGTTGTTCTGAAGGCTAATCTTACCGATTCGACTATTGTTCTTGAGGAGGTAGTGGCTAAAGGAGTTAAATTCGATGGGTTTTCTATCGGGGCTAAAGTATATAGTTTCGATTCAATTATCATTCAGAATTATTCTTCAAATTCCCTTGCAGATTTACTTTTACAACATAGCCAGGTTTCCCTTACTACCTATGGGCCCGGAGGAGTTGCTAATGTTTCCATGCGTGGTGGCACTTCCGATCATACAACAATAATCTGGAATGGCTTTAATTTACGGCCTCCAATGAGCGGGAATATTAATTTTTCAGCAATGCCTGTTGGTTTTATCAATCAGGTATATATTCAATCTGGGGGTTCTTCTACCATGTATGGCAGTGGTGCTTCTACAGGTATTATTTTTCTGTGCGATGAATTAAAAAACAGCACCAACTATTTGAATGGCTCTGTTGCTCTCGAAGAAGGAAGTTTTAGAAGCCATAACGGCATGGCAAAATTATCTTTTTGTACCGGTCATTTTGCCAGTTCTATCAAAGTCGGATATCAAAGCTCCGATAACAATTTTTCTTTCCAGAATACAGAAAAAACCGGAACCCCCACAGATACGTTAAAACATGCCGGGTATGTCAGCAAGATGGTTTCGCAACAAAACTCATTAATGATTGGAAAAAGATCAAAAATTGAGTCGGATATATGGTATGTCAACCATTATAAGGATATTCCTTCACTCATGTCTGATTATGAACAAGGAAAGGCAAATCAAACCGATGATAATCTCAGGGTTGGCATTAATTACTCAACCATAAGTAGCAACTGGTATATTAAGTACCGGACAGGATTGTTTTATGATAAAGTCAGGTATTTGCAAAACAGCACTTTAAATCCGGTAGAATCAGTAAATCAATCGTATTCTTTTATTAATGAAGTTGAAGGAAAATATTCATTTTCAAATAAGCACAAACTTTTTCTTGGAATCAACAATACTTTTGAAAAAGCTGTTACTGACCAATACATTTCTGATACAAGCCGAAACCGTTTTTCTGTTTTCGGCAGGTATCTGGTATCCTTGTTTTCTGGACGATTTGATTTATCAACCGAAGCAAGACAGGAGATAATTGGAGACGAAGCCGTTCCGTTTGTTGTTTCTTTTGGTGCATGTGCTCCCATTAACAAATATCTTATTCTTAAATCTTCAGTGGCAAAACATTATTCAATTCCCGATATGAATGATATTTATTGGAAGGAAGATGCTTTTGCTTGTGGAAATAAAGATTTGAAACCGGAATATGGTTGGAATGCTGAAATAGGAGCTCTTAGTAAAATAAAGAATAACAACATTGAATTCAATAATGAGATAACCTGTTTTCAAAGTTCAATACATGATTTAATTGTTTGGCTGCCAGCTGAGGATGGAAAATGGAAACCAAATAACCTTAATTTTTCAATATCCAGTGGTATAGAATTTACTGGTCACATAACTAAAAAGATCCATCAAACTTCTTTATCCTTTTATTATATATATTCGTATACAAATTCGCAAGTGTTTGAGAATGCAGACAATATGAATAATAATAGCGAAAACCCACGTATTTATGTACCAAAGCACAAGGCTTCGGTTTCTGCCAATATCGGGTATAAAAACATTCATGTTATTTACTCCCAGAATTATGTGGGAAAACGCTATTATGATTATGAACACACATTAGATTCATATTCACTTGCAGAAACAAGTATTAATTACTTTATGAAGACTAAAAAAATGAATTTTTACCCATATTTGAAAATCAGAAACTTATTCAACGTCTCATACCAGGTGATGAATGCTTATGCACAACCACCAAGGGCTTATTACTTAGGACTTAATATTTCATTCTAAAAAATCAGTTTTACTATGAATCAAACTATAAAAAAAATCAGTTTTTTCTTTTGCCTTTTTGCGGTTTTAGCCATAACAATTTTCTTCAACAGTTCATGTGAGAAAGAAGAAGGACCTAAAGGCCCAACCCTTGCTGATAGTCTCGGCGGACCTTATCACCAGGGAATATTTATCGTTAACGAAGGCGCATAT
>JAHEEB010000451.1 GCA_024640925.1 Bacteroidota bacterium
TGGATTTATCAACAAGACTTGATTTTATCTTGTTTTTAATCTCACTATTTAATGTATCAAACAATATTGATGAAAATAGCACAGCTCCTGTTAAAGAAACTCCAGCAATATAAACTTCACGCTTAGGTTTATAAACCAGTTTTGTAGGATTTATCTTACGAACCACCTCAATAGTATCGAATACTTTTATAGTATCCATAACTGATAAGGTTATGGTATCATTGGTTAGTACTGTATCGTAGGTAATAATCGAATAAACCAGAGTATCAAATATCTGTATTATTTTCTCTTTTTCTGTTTCTTTTTCTTGTTTCGATTGATTATGGGAAACTACGATTTTTTCATTGTTTTTAAATAATACAACATCTTTTTTATAATATTTATAAGAAACAGGGGTGTTAAAAAGTATCGTATCCAATGTTTCGGCTAAGGTGAGATTATTAATTGTTACACTGACTTTTGCATTTTCAGGAAAAATGTTTGGATTGTATAAGATATTGATTTTGGATTCTCTCGATACTTCACTTAAAGCATTTACTAAAGGAGTAGAATTAAAGACAAAAGTAAACCTGGATTGTTGAGAAAAACTCAGACAGGATATTTGTATAATAATGGCAAAAAGAAAGTGCCTATAGAGATGGGGTTGATGGTTGAGCATTGTTGGGTTATCCTAACATCCTTTTGTTTTCAGTTTTATACGGTTATATTTCTTTTCTACATCAACATTCAGAACAAACTTGAGCATATTGAGCATATCGTCGACAGACTGGCAGCTAAATTTTCCTGTAAGGTTACAATTTTTTGAGTTGGCAGTATCTACTTCAATATTTACATCATAGACTGAGTTTGCAAGTATTACAATATCACGGATATTTGTGTTATCAAAAACAAAATCGCGTGTTTTCCAACTCATGTAATTCGGGTTGTCAGAAACAGTCTTAACCGGTGACTCATTTTCACCTTCGCTAATACCTTTTTCTTCTTTAGCCAGTATAATGGTATTTTCTTCTTCAGATGAGGTTCCGAGTTTAGTTAGTTGTACTTTTCCACTTGTGACCACTACTTCTGTTGATTTACCGGGATATGCCTTTACGTTGAATTTAGTTCCTAAAACCGTGATAATAGCATCGTCAGTTTTAATGACAAATGGATGCAAAGAGTCTGGATTGACTTCGAAATAAGCTTCGCCGCTTAATTTTAATTCTCGGTTTTTCTTATAATTTTTAGCAAATATAATTTTTGAATTTCTGTTTAACCAAACTTTCGATTGATCGGGGAAGGTAATTTTACGTACATTTTGAAAAGCAGAAAACTCAATAACTCTGTTTTGAGAATAATAACGAAACCCAAAACCCAAACCGATTATAAAAATTAAAGAAGCAGCAATAGCAATATTTATGCGCAACTGGCGGGTTTTTTCTGATTTCTTCGATTTATTCATCCCAAGGTTCAGATTTTTCCAAACTTGCTCCGTATGGTATTTTTCATCGAGGTTTTTGTTTGGCTCATCCCAAAGTTTTTTTACCTTCAGGAAATAATCCAGATTTTCCTGTTTTTCCTCGATCCACTGTTCAACCATTTTGTTCTCGGTTGTAGTGCTTTCCGAGGCAAGATATCGAATCAGAATTTCCGTTTTATTTAATTTAATTGGCTTCATTTAAACCCACCTTCTCATATATAGATCCAAAAAGTTAAAAAATCCCTTATTTTTTTCTGGAATATCAAGTGTGAAGGAATTTTCATTATCCACTATTATAATAACCCTTCATTTTCCTTTGTAAAATTTTACTGGCTTTTCGAACCTGAACTTCCACAGTGCGTGGCGAAATGCCCATTTTTTCAGCTATTTCGTTATGACGTAATCTATCAACGCGGCTTAGAATAAAAATTTCTCTGCACTTCGGAGGAAGTTCATCAAGTGATTTCTCAATTACTTCGGACATTTCAAAATCAAACTGGACAACTGTACCATATTCCTGGTCGGTTTGAAGCGGCGTAAAAATAGCCTTTTTCTCCAGGTGTTTAATGGTATTGTTGTGAACGGCCCTAAAAAGATAAGATTTAAGTGATTTGATGTTTAGTGATGAATGATTTTCCCAGAGTTTCACAAAAAAATCCTGTACAATTTCCATGGCCATTTCTTCATCTTTGCAAATCATCTTAGAATACTCGCACAAGCGTGCAAAGAATTCGTTGAAAAGTACCTCGAAAGCTTGTTTGTCACCCTTTTTAATAAGGGTGACAATATCATTTTCTGAGTAAGTCATTAGTAGGTCAATTGAATGGCAAAGTAATAAAAATGGGTAGAAAATACTTAATAAAATAGTAGAAAGTTTTTTAGAAAACAATCGTTTGATAACAGATTAATCTATTATTGAATATTTTACACGTTCTTTTATTCAAAATAAACAAGAATAAAAAAATAAAAAAGCAGGGCGTTCTCCCTGCTTTTCTTTTTGAACCTAAAAAATGAATACTATGAACAAGCAAAAAATTTTCAGTTATTTTATTCCGAAAGCATAATATATTTCTCCCGGATAATTTTCGTAAGTGCCGCTAATCATGACACCTCCATGAATTTCTTCGAAATCTTTTTTCAGTTCTTCTGCTGAACTTACTTTTTTATTGTTAATGCCAGTTATTATAAAACCTTCTTTTATATCTGTCTGACTTTTTAGTATACCATTTTTGAGATCCTTGACCCGAACACCTCCATCAATACCAAGGTTGCTGGCCGTTTTTTTATCAAGGGTTTCAAATGTTGCTCCTAAAACATCCAGAATATCTTCCTCTTCCTTATTTACGACTTTTTTACCACCTTTATTATCTGCCAGAACAACATCATAAGAAAGTTCTTTCCCTTTTCTGTCTACTTTTACACTTACTTTATCACCCGGATGGTGTTGTCCAATAATTTCAAGTACATCAGCAGATTTCTTGGTTTGTGTTCCATCGATACTTTTTATCACATCACCAGCAAGAATTCCAGCTTCGCCTGCAGCACTTTTCGAAACAAGACTGTCTACAAAAACACCTTCAGTTGTACTTAACTTCTTATTTGTGGCAAAATTACCATCTATATCCCTGATAGTAACACCTAAATAAGCTCTTTGTACCATTCCAAACTTCATAATATCGGTAACGACCTTACTAACAATATTTGTTGGAATAGCAAAACCATAACCGGCGTATGTACCAGTCGGACTGGCAATGGCAGTATTCATACCAATGAGTTCGCCATTAAGATTAACAAGAGCTCCTCCACTGTTCCCCGGATTTATAGCAGCATCGGTCTGTATAAATGCCTCGATTGCAGATTTATCATTGATAATGTTAATATTCCGACCCTTGGCGCTAACTATTCCTGCTGTTACTGTAGAGTTAAGATCGAAGGGGTTGCCAACTGCCAAAACCCACTGGCCTACTTCAACATTATCCGAATTTCCAAAGGGGATATATTTTAAACCGGTTTTTTTAATTTGTAACAAAGCAATATCTGTTGATGGGTCGGTACCAATTACTTTGGCTTTATATACCTCATTATCTGAGAGCGATACTTCAATTTCATCGGCATCATCAATTACATGGTTGTTTGTAACAATGTATCCATCCGGATTAATGATTACACCTGACCCACTTCCCATCTGCATATAGGAGTCTTCTTTTTGTTGTTGTTGTTTTTGCTGATGGGGTGGTTCACCAAAGAAAAATTTAAAGAAATCATCGTCAAATGGCAGCTGCATTTGTGGATTATAATAGTTGCGAGCCGATACTTTTTTGGATACTTTAATGTGAACTACGGCATCCATTACATTCTTTGATACATCTGTAAATTCAAGAGGGGCAACTTCACCATTTTCATTTACAGTATATACCGCATTTTTCCCAGGAATAGAATTGATTGAACGAATAAATGGTTCATTATTTTTTCCAATCCCTGTAAACATAAAAACACTTATTGTCAGTGCGCTTCCAACAATGGAGGCAATCACCAGGTTAAGAAATTTTTTCATGACATTTAATCCTTTTATAGTTTCTATTGTGTCTCACAATTTATTTCAAATGTTGTTTTGTAATCACAAAATTAAATCCTTATTATGGCTGGAACACAATAGAATTCGTTAAAGAATCTAAACGAATTGTTAAGAAAATTTAAAAGGAACTAAAACCTGATAATTTAGATATTTAATGATTTTTATGGATCAGACGGGTAAAAAATATCCCGAAATCATTGTTTCTAATATTCAATGATTCCGGGAAATATAGAATGAAAATAAAAAATACTAGTTTACAAATTGTTTAAAGAAGGGGATAAGCTCATTTGCTATATCCTCATGTTCCTTCATGTTGGGATGATAGTCGCATCCGCTTGGAAATGTACGTGAGAAAGTAAATATGTGGATACTATTCTCTAGTGAAGAACCGACAAAACCATTTTTTACTTCCTCAAGATACAAACCTAGTATTTCTTTCTTTTTACCATCGAGCATCGGACTCGATAGCAGGCAAATAGTTGCTTTTGGATAGTTGTTGTGAATACGTTTTACAAAATCGATATATTTGCCTACAAACTTATCATGATCGACTTCAGGTCTTGGTACAGAACTATCACCATCAGAGAAGTCATTTGTACCAAGGCATATAGAAACAATATCAGGAACAAAAGATGTAAAGTCCCATTTGATTGAATCGTTGGTATTAAGGTAAGTATTATCGTAAACTTCAGGCATAGTTGGTCCAATACCATTCCAATTCCTATCAATACCAATACCCGAAACCGAGCTGAGGAACCACTGCATTTTCAGTTC
>JAHEEB010000452.1 GCA_024640925.1 Bacteroidota bacterium
TTTAAAATGAATTTACTATCAAGGTCTTTAAAATATATATATTCCTGAACGTTTGTCAACAGAACATCGAGGAAATACTTTTCTCTTCTAAGCTCCTCCTGCATTTTCAGGTTTTCTTCCATTTGTTTATTGAGTTCTTGCTGATGAACATTCATTTTTTCGTTTTGTTCTTCAATAAATTGCTGTTTTTCCTCCAGTAATGCATTATCCTCGCTTATAACATCTTTTTGTTCAATCAATTGATTATTTGCAATAATCAGGCTTTCCGAATTCTCTTTCAACATATTTTCAAATCTTTGTGTATCGAACTGGTACCATAGTATAACAAACCCAACAACCATAAAACTTACAATATAACATGTTGCAGAATGAAACAATATATATTCCGAGGGTAATTTTGATATAGAATATTGATTTAATTGAACATATTGGATAAAAAGAAAAGCAGATACTTCTAAACAAAACATGACAATAACCTGCCACTTGTTTTTTAATGTCCATATAGCCATTGCAAGAACAGCATATCCAAGTAAACAAAAGTGTAACCCTGATTCCTTTCCCAGGAAAAATATTGATCCGATAATGACTGGCCAGGGTGCAAAATGAGTTAAAAAAAATTTAGCATTATAATACTTTCCTTTATTGATTAATTTTAACGAAATGATAAAGGGAATAATAAAAACCAACAGATTTATTATATGAGGGTAAAGAAGTCTGAAATCAATAATAAAATAAATTAAGGCAGACAATAAATGGAAAAATATAGCAGCATAGTCAGAATATTTCAGAAGTTTAATCTGTCTACTCTCAGCATCAGATAGTCCTGGCAATATACTATTCTTAGTAATAAGTCTCATCCTTAGAAAAAAAGTTGTATAAAACTCCAAAACCCTATTAAATATAACGAAAAATTAAGGATTCATAAAGTATATTTGTTTGTTTTAAGGTCTGTGTTTATTGTTCTTTTCTACATTAGTTAACTGAAGCAGTTTTAGGTAATCGAAATATTTTTCAGCTATTTGTCTAATAAATTGCCAGGAACATTTATATTTACTCCATGATAAATCAAAAAGAAGATATTCTAAATTCTTTTGGAAAAGCACTGATTATAGTGCTCTTTTTCCTTTTTGTTTCTTCTTTTTCAAATAAGCCAGCTAAACAAGACTGCATATCCCGTGGCGATTTACTTTATGAACTGCATTCAAATCCTGTAAAAGCCATTATAGGAGATGCCGTTCAATTTCACTCTTATCAAAAAAATCAGGTTTCTTTACTTAATAAATTGTGCCTTACTTTTTTTAATGAAAACCTGAGAATACACTCTGACAATAGAAATAGCAATCAAAAGGTTATTTCCCTTCAAATAGCACAACGCTCAATAAAACCTATTCATTTTTGCAGGTTTTATTATCATCTGTTCTCCGCAGATTCGAAAGAGTTGCCCCTCATAAGTTAATTGTCCCATACCAATTTTTTATTTTCTTGCCATTTCATATGAAAGTGGCAATCAGTCATAATTTTAAATTAAAAAAAAATGAAAACAATAATCTATTCATTAATAGCAATAATTTTATTTGGAATTATTGCTTCAGGTTTTGCTAATAAAGAAACAAACCTTTTACTTATTCAGTCTACTGATAAAAATACATCTTCTGAGTTGCTTACCCAGTCTGCTGAAATTATTTCTGCCAGATTGAAAAGTTTTGGCTCTGATAATTATAAAATATCTATCGTTGCTGAAAAAAACCAGATACAGGTTTTATTCCCGAAAAATTGGGATATTAAAGTCGTTGAAAAACTCATTACTCAAAAGGGGGTATTTGCTTTTTATGAGACTTACAATAAGACGGAGTTGACAGAACTTTTAAATGGCGACAAACACTTATTCTCACTTTTAAAAAACGATGATGATAAAGGGGCTGATATTGGTTGCACTTCTGCAAGTGAGATAGAAAAAGTAAATGATTATTTAAGCTCAACAGGATTAAACCAAAAATGTAAATTTTCCTGGGAGCAACTTTCGAAAGATTCAGAAGTGTGCCTTTTTGCGCTTATTCCCGATAATTTAAATGGTGAAATAATTAGAGGTTCAGACATTGAAAGTATCCAATCCGAAGAGGACAAGACCTCGAAAACTTTTTACATTGAAATTCAACTAAAAGAAGCAATGGAAAAAGCTTGGGCAGATGCTACTAAGCGCAATATGAATAAAGCTATTGCCATTCTATTAGATGACAATGTGCTTTCTGCACCAATCGTAAGATCAGAAATTAATGGTGGTAAATGCTCCATATCAGGTGATTTTACCCAAACCGAAGTGAGGTATTTTGCAGCACTTGGAAATAATGGAGTATTGCCGGTGAGTTTTAAAATAGTAAACTAAAAAAATTTCTGAGAAAGGGGCCAGCAGCCCCTTTCTTTTTATCATTTCTTACCCACCAGACATTCTAATTGCATCCTTTTATATTTCTGCCAAAGGAATTTAAAAGCTCATGAAAAATCATTAAATTTATTAGTACAGATATAAAGTGGCTGTCCAAAAAGGTATCACTAAGGTTAATGTCTTTAGCAATGTTCGGTTTTACTTTTTTTAATGTATTGGAATTCGGGTTTAAAATATAAACTTTTTGAATCTTTGAGACTTAGTGCCTTATTGGCTAGTTCACCAGGCTATGCCTTTTTGAACAGCTGCGACTAAAAATTGGTTGTTATCAATATTTAGAACAAAAACTCCTGAATTGGAGTCAGCCATATATTCAAAACTCTCCTATGAAAAAGGAATTAGGGTCCGAAGCCAACATACTGTTAAAGCTTACCAATCCAATTCTGCTGATTGACAGGAAGAGTTATATTATTATTGATTGTAACCAGAGTTTTGTGCAAATGCTGGGCTATATCAACAAGGCTGAACTTGAAGGAAAATGCATTGAAGATATATCATCCAAATTCCAGGCAGGAGGAATGGAATCAGCAAGATTGATTTCAAACCTGTTTGAAAGGGCTAAGAATAATGATGTTAACATTCATAGCTGGTTTTTTAAAACTGTTAATGATTATGAGAAAATCTGCCTGCTTTCTTTTTCGGATTTCGAAGAAAACAATACTATAGCCTGTTTAATCATTGATTTATCGGTACTAAGAAATACAGAAGAAGCTCTTAAAAAAAGCCATGCAATGTTGTTAACCATATTAAATAATTCTACAGATTTAATATGGTCGGTCGATAATCAATTTAGACTTATCGAATTGAATAAAGCTGCCAAACAAACTACTCTTCAAATTTTTAAAAGAGAAATTACAAGTGGAACAGATTTATTAAAAGTTTTACCCTCCGAAATCTCAGAAACCTGGAAAGAAAGATTTCAAAGAGCTTTATCAGGGGAATGTTTCATGGAGACTGATGAAATGAAATTAGAAGAAGGAATAATACACATTCAAACTATATTTTCTCCTATAATGATTGATAATGTTGCCATTGGGGTTTTATGCTTTTCAAAAAATATTTCTCAGGAAAAAATCAATGAATCAACTATTATCTTATCAAATGAGAGACTTCAGATTTACAAACAGCTTTCGCAATATCACGCAACAAACTTACAGGATTTCTTCAGTTTTTTAATTTTTACTGTTTTAAATATTACTCTCAGCGAAACCGGACTTCTTTTTATACATAATTCCGATGATGAATCATTCACGTTGTTGTATAAATCTATTCCAATTAATAAAGAAATTGAGCTTGTTGGAATAGATAAACGATATAGCCTTGAAGAGTTGGGTTTCATTGGTGAAATTATAAACCAGGGGCGACCATTGATTCTGAACGAGAAGAGTGATATAAACTTAACATCAATAAATATTTCGTTACATAAACTAATTAAACAAATTAATAAAGCCATATTTATTCCCGTTTTTGAAAATGGTAAACTAGTTTGTTTATGTTGCCTGCTCAATAAATCAAATGATTACACCTCTCAGGATCTGATAAACCTTACTGATATATTCGATTCGGCCTGGCAGATTGCCCGAAGTATCGAATACAAGTATGACTTATATATTTCCAAAGAAAACGCAGAAATGCTAAATCAAGAACTCCATAAAGAAGTCGAAGCCAGAATAAAAATAGAGTCTGAACTTGAGATTGCAAGAAAAAAAGCAGAATCTTCAAATTTATCAAAAAGTACTTTCCTGGCTAATATGAGCCACGAAATCAGGACACCAATGAATGCTATTATCGGGTTCACTGAAATTTTAGATGAAAAAGTAAAATATACTGAACTAAAATCTTATATCGAATCCATTAAAAACAGTAGTAAAAGCCTTCTTACCCTAATAAACGATGTTCTTGATTTATCAAAAGTTGAAGCAGGAAAACTCGAACTAAAGAATAGTTTCTTTGATGTAATATCTCTCTTTCAGGAAATTGGAGCAATCTTTTCTATTCGAATTAAAGAAAAAGGGCTTGACTTTAAAATGGATATCCAAAACGATTTTCCTGTATCCATCTATTTAGATGAAATCAGGTTAAGGCAAATTCTTATTAACCTGGTTGGAAATGCTATTAAATATACAAATAGTGGCTCCATTACATTAAAGGCATACTTTAATACATCCGGAGCTCAGAATAATACGGACAATTCTTATCATGTAAACTTATTTATCGAAATAATTGACACAGGTATTGGAATCTCTCCCGATTTTCAATCACAGCTTTTTAATTCTTTTGCTCAACAAGATCCTGCCAAACTAACAGGTACCGGCCTTGGATTATCGATCTGCAAAAATCTTATCGGATTGATGAATGGC
>JAHEEB010000453.1 GCA_024640925.1 Bacteroidota bacterium
CGATTCTACCTATGTTATACACCATCCTGAGGGTGATATAAAAAAGATCTCCATTGATAGCGAAGCGCCCCAAACGGCCGACATGGGATATAATTTTGACAAGAATACCCATTGGTTGGTAGAAACTTATGAAACAGGAACAACAGAAGATGGTAGTTCCGGTTCTGGCTTGATTGATGAAAACCACCGTTTAATTGGTACTCTGTCTGCCGGAGGTGTGCCTTGTGAAGCAATAATCGACGATTTATATCAAAAATTTTCTGATAGCTATAATGATTATGATGATTACAACAAACAACTTAAACACTGGCTTGATCCAAAAAACACCAACAAACAAATCTGTAATGGATTCGATGCAGCTGGCATATATCGTAATCTGGCCGGGATTTTAAAAAATTACAATGTAAACTCCGGATTATTGAACACTAAACAAACTACTGGATGGGGATATAGTTCCGGTCATAACAACCAGGGCAACTCTTTATTTGCTGAAACCTTCTTTATTAATGGAAGCAAGTATTTATACGGCGCAAATATCATCCCTTGTGTTGCATTTTCTAATAATACGAAACAGAAAGTGGTCTTCACTATCTGGGAAGGTGAAGACAACCCCGACAAAATAATCTACAAAAAAAACATTGCCATATCCGAACTCGATGCTAATAATTCTTACTTTGTCGATTTTGATTCTACAATACTTGTCAGTGGGACTTTCTTTGCCGGATACCAAATTTTTTATAATACCGACACATTTGCCCTCCAAACATTTGCTGCATCTTCTTCAGATAACACATCATTAACCTACCTTTCTGGATGGAAACCTTTACAATATAATAATAACAATCAGTTTGGACATCTGGCAATTGAATTACTCACATTTGATTTAATGCCTGAAAAAGGAATCAGGCCCGATTCAAACGACTGGTCTGATATCTACATCTATCCAAATCCTTTTGAAGATCAACTACAAGTATATTTCAAAAACGGAATTAATGGACAAGTTGTATGTAAACTATATGATTTAAGTGGTCGATTAGTTTACCAAAAAACATATTATACACCTGAACCCAATATTCCAATTCAACCACAATTAGAAAAAGGCATGTATATTTTAACATTGGTAATAAACAACCAAAAACCCAAATCATTCAAAATACTGGCTAAGTAGCCTACTCTATATAAAAAACCGGAATTGTTCTTCTATTAAAACAACAGCCTGAAAACATCTTATGTTCCCGATATCCAAAATGACAAATCAGTATTTCCAACAACTTATAAAAAAATATATGGTGTCGTTATTAGAATAATTGTTGAAATAAAATTCATCTTATTAATAATCTGGTCATCAAAAGGGGAACAAATACAAGACTTTTTTCGTAACTTATTGAAGACAAAATTGTTTTCCATGAAAAAAAGCATCATCATTATCATTACTCTCATTTTTAGCTCTTTACGATTAAGCTTTTGTCAGACTAGTGCTTTAGAAATTATTGGGAAAATAGAAACTCCTGATGGTATGGCCATTAGTGGTGCTACAGCAGAAATATATGATGGCAATACAAAAATAAAATCCGTCAATTCCGGTATTGATGGTGAATTGACATTTACCCTGGATTATGGAAAAACCTATAAAGTATATATTTCAAAGGATGGGCTTATTAAAAAAAGACTCGATTTCGAAACTAATATTCCAACAGAAGAGCAAAGAAAACTTGTTAAAGAGTTTGCAATGACACTTGTAGAAAGCTGTGAAGGAGCTAACATGAGTATATTTGAGGAACCTGTTGACAAAATTAAATATGATTCTGAGATACGGAATTTTGCCTCTGACAGAGCTTATTACGAACAGATGCAATCTCGAATCGCTGCTGCTTATCAAGATTTGGAAAGATGTAAGCAAAAAAAGCTGCAGGAAATAAAGAGTGCAGCAGAACAGGCATCGAAACAGGGTAATTATGAAGAAGCGATAAAACAATACGAAGAAGCATTAAAGTTATATCCTGACGATGCCAATATAAAACGACAAATTTCTCAAGCACAGAAAAACATTGATCAAAGAGGAACAACCCAGGCAAAATATGATCAATTAATTAAAGAAGCTGATCAATTTATGGCTCAAAATCAATTAGCCGAAGCTAAACAGAAATATTTTGATGCTTCAAGGATAAATACTAACGAAACTTACCCTCAGGAAAAAATAAAAGAAATTGATAATGTTTTAGCCAGTCAAGCTGAGCAAGTTAAAGAACAACAGGCAACAACCAGTAAATACAATGATTTAATGGCTCAAGCCAATACAGCCATGGCTGAAAAAAATTATCCACTGGCGAAACAGCTTTATGAACAAGCTTCGCAACTGATGCCAAATGAGACTATTGCTACACAAAGAGCTGCAGAAGCTCAAAAGACCATGGAAAAGTCTGAGCAGGATAAAATTGCCCGTGAAGCTAATGATAAAGCTTATCAGGATGCAATGACCCAAGGTCAACTGGCACTCGAAAAGGGTGATTTTGCATCAGCTCAGCGATTTTATGAAACTGCCATGGGCACCAAACCAGATGAGGCTTTACCACGGCAGAAAGTATCTGAAATGCAAACATTACAAAAGCAAAAAAAAGAATCAGAGCTTAAAGCACAGCAAGAAGAAGTTACCCGTCAGTTCAACGAAGCAGTTCAAAAAGCTGATGGATTATTGGCACAAAAAGAATATGATCAGGCAATAGATGCTTATAAATCGGCCTTGGAAATTGTTCCTTCTGATGCATACACTCAAAGCCAGATAATCAGAGCCAAAAACCAAAAGGTAGAGGACCTAAAAAAACAACAAACTGAAATCGAAAAAACATATGCAGATGCAATGGTTCTGGGCGACTCCAGCAAACTCAATCAAGAATTTGACAAAGCTTTGATCGCATACCAGCAAGCTCTGAAAGCAAAACCCGAAGATCCAACAGCTCAAGCTAAAGTAAAGGAAGCCCAAAAACTTATAGACGCTAAACAATTAAAGGCCAAGGAAGAACAAGAAGCTAAAACGCGCTACGATCAATTAATCCAGGAAGGCGATGGATTATTTCAGGCTCAAAAATATGATGAAGCAAAAACCAAATACAAAGAAGCCCAAGGCATATATGCTACACAATCTTACCCGGCTAATCAGATTCTTGCTATTGATAACTTATTAACAAAAAGCAAAACGGAAGCTGAATATAATGAAGCCATTGCCGAAGCTGACCGTCTTTTTGAACAAAAAGATTATAATGTTGCCAAAACAAAATACAATACAGCTTCATTAATAATTCCTGAAAAAACCTATCCAAAAGAAAAAATTAGTGAGATTAATAAACTGCTTGATGATATTGCTAAAAAAACTATTCAGGACCAATATGACCAGATTGCATTAAAAGCCGAGGAAGCAGTAAAACAAGAAAACTATGAGGAAGCAAAAACCTTCTACAACCAGGCTATTAAGGTAATGCCAGATAATCCTTATCCAACAAAACGGATAAACGAGATCAACAACCTCATAATTGATAAAGCTCAGAAAGAAACCCAGGCAAAATATGATGCTCTTTTCCAACAAGCCAATACGGAAACAGACAAGGAAAACTTCGAGGAAGCCATTAAGCTTTATAAACAGGCAATGATTGTAATGCCTGATAAACCAGAACCACAGAAAAAAATTAATGATATCAATGTTTTAATTACAAACAAAGCCAAGAAAGAAATTGAAGACCAATACAATGTCCTTGCCGCTGAAGCTGAGCAACAAGTCACACAAGAAAATTACACAGAAGCCAAAACTCTTTATAACAAAGCTATGATTGTGATGCCCGATAATCCTTATCCTTCACAACGCATTAATGAGATTAACAATTTGATCATCGATAAGGAACAGAAAGAAACCAAGGCAAAATACGACTCACTTGTACAGCTAGCCGATGCTGAAACAAGTAAGGAAAACTTTGAGGATGCCATTAAGCTATACAAGCAAGCCATGGTGGTAATGCCCCAAAACCAGGAATCTCAGAAAAAAATTAATGATATTAATGTTTTAATTACAAACAAAGCTAAGAAAGAAATTGAAGACCAGTACAATGCCCTTGCCGCTGAAGCCGAGCAACAAGTCACACAAGAAAATTACGCAGAGGCAAAAACTCTCTATAACAAAGCCATGATTGTGATGCCCGATAATCCTTATCCTTCACAACGCATTAATGAGATAAACAATTTGATCATCGATAAGGAACAGAAAGAAACCAAGGCAAAATACGACTCACTTGTACAGCTAGCCGATGCTGAAACAAGCAAGGAAAACTTTGAGGATGCCATTAAGCTATATAAGCAAGCAATGGTGGTAATGCCCCAAAACCAGGAATCACAGAAAAAAATTAATGATATCAATGTTTTAATTACAAATAAGGCAAAGAAAGAAATTGAAGACCAGTACAATGCATTAGTCCAGCAAGCAGATGCTGAAGCCAGCAAAGAAAACTTCGGTGAAGCCATAAAACTATATAAGCAGGCAATGGTTGTAATGCCCGATAATTCTGAACTACAGAATAAAATAAATGATATAAATGAATTAATTTCAGAAAAGATAAAGAAAGAAACAGAAGATAAATACAAAGCCCTTGCTGCTGAGGCCGAGCAACAAGTCACACAAGAAAATTACGCAGAGGCAAAAACTCTCTATAATAAAGCCATGCTTGTTATGCCCGATAATCCTTATCCTACACAACGCATTAATGAAATAAATAATTTGATTATCGATAAAGCTCAGAAAGCAACCCAGACAAAATACG
>JAHEEB010000454.1:0-2317 GCA_024640925.1 Bacteroidota bacterium
TTAGTGACACCCATGCACTCCTGTATACAAAACCATCTGTTTGTATTTAAAAAAAAGTAATCTAACTAATCCGAAATATAGTTCTTTTGCTTATAATTGAGAATACTTTTTAAACAATTTTAAGGTTATTTCATTCTATTAAAGGAATTTTTTGTTTTGCCTGTCGGCAGTTGTTAGTTGATAGTTGATAGTTGACAGCTAATTGATGCTAATCACTGACTACTAGTCACTGTCCACTGTTCACTGATTCTGTGGTAATCTGTGTAATCTGTGGTGCATTAATTCTTTGTAACTTTTTGTCTTGTCACAAAAAGTCACCAAAAAAGACATGGCGTTCTCAACGCACTCCGCCTGTCGGCAGTTGATAGTTGATAGTTGACAGCTGTTGATGCTAATCACTGACTACCACAACTGACAACTGACAACTGACAACTGTTCACTGTCCACTGACTACTATTTATGATTTAATGGTATTGTAAAAGCTGTCTTTGTATTTATCGCTAATGGGAATTAAAGTGCTGCCAATTTTAATCCGGTTATGCTCGATGTTTTCAATTTTATTTATTGCTACCAAATATGAATTATGAACGCGTATAAAATTGTTCTTTGGCAAATACTGTTGTATTCCGTTAAAGCTCCGTAAAGTCATTATTTTTCTGGATTTAGTGTGAATTCGCAAATAGTCCTTCATTCCTTCGATATAGAGTATATCGTCTAACTCAATTTTTTCAATTCGGTTTTCGGATTTAATAAAGATATACTCATTACTCTGCGAGGCTATCAATTCATAGTTTCTTGCTTTTTCTTTCAGTTCTTTCAGGCTTATTGCTTTGTCTACCGACTGCAGAAAACGCTCAAGTGTGTATGGTTTGAGCAAATAATCTACCACGGAGAATTCATAACCTGTAATGGCATATTTATCGTAGGCGGATGTAATAATGACTGCCGGTTTAACCTGTAAGGCTTTCAGAAACTGAATTCCGTTAAAATCATTCATTTCTATATCCAGAAAAATAAGGTCTACTGCATTACTTTTTAAAAAATTTATAGCCGAAATACCATCTTTAAACGTGGATACGAGTTCGAGAACGGATATTTTCTCAATAAAGCCGGAAAGTTTATCGGCAGCCAGCTTTTCATCTTCTATTATGATGCATTTAATTTTCATCGGTTTGTATGCATAATAATACAGAATAAGCACTTTCTGTATTTTCTATCTTCAGTGTATATTTTGCAGGATACATTAAATCTAATCGTTTAATAATATTCGTTAAACCGAATCCGGAGTCCGATTTACTATTACTGGCAAAATTAACAAAGTTAACACACTCAAATATAAGCTCGTTGTTACCTGTGGTGAATTTAACATTCAAAGGATGTTCATTATCGACCAACCCGTGTTTAAAGGCGTTTTCAATAAATGGCAGGAACAACATTGGAACGATGCGGATATTTTCTGAAATATCTTTTTTTACCAGCACCTTAACATGGTTATCAAGCCGGAGCACTTGCAATTCGATATAATTTTCGATGTATTCAATTTCTGAAGTTAAGCTTACTCTGTCTTTTTCGGAATTGGAATAAATGTATCGTAATAAATCCGATAGTTTATTAAGAGTTTCGGAGGCTTTTGCCGGTTTTGACAGGATTAACGAATCGATATTGTTAAGAACATTGAAAATAAAATGCGGATTGTTCTGATTAATAAGTACCATTAATTTCGATTTAAGTTTCTCGTTTTCCAGTTCTTTTTTCTTTTGCTGATTTTCTATCCAATTTACAAATGCTCTTAAAAGCATACCTGCAGCCAGTATGAATAACGAAAGGAAAAAAACCTGCACATATCCCGACAAGCTATACCCCAACCACCCATTTCCAGATATAGCCGACAACACCTTATGCATATGCGGGAGAAGCGGAAAAATTAAACACATTCCAAGAGATGTTAAAACACCCGCTCCATATCTGCTTTTTGAAAAGAATTTAGGAACAATAAAAGAATAGCCGCTGTAAAAAATAACAAGAGACCACAGTAAAATTCCAAGTACCATTACAGTACTAACAAGTGCGCCTTTTGCAGCCCAAAGATTTCCGGCAAGAGTAACCAGGAAAATTATACTCAGGTCGCATAACCAAACGAACCCATGTAATGAATAAAGAATTGTTTTTTTCATACTTGTAATTTTAAAATTAATAATTCATTACAAAATTTCTATGTTCTGCACAATTTTTAAAATCTGATATACCCTTTCCGTAAAATAATCGACAATTTCCATTTTTCAATCTGCACGTTAGTTTACAGCTGAACGAGAGGATA
>JAHEEB010000454.1:2327-4797 GCA_024640925.1 Bacteroidota bacterium
TTCGCTGAGCATGTTCTTTTTGCGCAGATGTGTGAAGGTTTTCATGGCGCATAGTTTCATGTCTGTATTTTAAAGCTTTGCATTTAGTCTGGCATATGACTATTACCACATGCCGTATAACGTACCTCGCAACTTTGCTAAACCCATAACCACCCTTATTTTTAACTACATAGTTGATAACTTACTGAATAATTTATACAGGCAAAGCTTGTCTGTTAACGGGGTGTTTTGTATTTTGGTAAGATGAAGCCTGATAATTATAGTATTGATAGAAACAGATACGTCGGTAAATACCAGAATGGGGTGTTTATGGAGGTAAAAGTGATTCGTGCCTAGCAAAAAACCAAACTCTTATGGTAACTATTTACAAATATTATGGGACTACTTAACTTAAACTTTAATTTTGGGAGAAAAGAAAAAAGAATTTCTGAAATTCCTTATGAGCAGTTTGAAAAGATTAAATTCAAGGCAAGGATTGCTGTTGTTGATGATGAAGAAGTGCCATTAATTGAAAAACTTCAAAAAGATGGGTATAATATTACTAAATATCCAGACATTGATGAGATTGATAGTTTTATTAGAAAAAAGTATCATGTGCTTGTATTGGATATTCAAGGTGTTGGGAAAAATATTGCTGGAAAGAAGGAAGGTTGGGGAATACTTAGTTATCTTAAAAATGAATACCCACATTTAGTTATAATTGTTTTTACTGGCGCTGATTGGTCACTTACAAAAGTTAAGGAAATCGCAGATTTAGCAGATTTTGTAATTGGTAAAGATTTAGAATATCTTGATTTTAAAGCAAAATTAGATGCTGCAATTAAAAAAGCATTTTCACCTAAATTCCATTTTGAGATAGAAAAGAATTTAATCATTAATGAGATTACAAATGCAGAATCTCTTAATAAAATCAAAGAAATAATTGATTTATATGGGCAGGATAAAAATAAAGCAATGAAAAAATTAGATAAGGTAACGGACAACTCTAAAGTAATTGAAAGTGTTGATACTTATCTTTCAATAGTAAGTAGCATTTTTAGTTTATTAAATTAATATAAAATGAAACTAAGCTTTCCTTCTATAAGAATTTTTGAGAAAGTAATAATTTTTGAATCAGGCAAATACTGTCTACTTCCAGTAAACAAATTTTCAGCATAATCCAGTTCAATAGAGTAAGCAAAACTAGCCGTACTGAATTCACTTGCTTTCATGGTAGCGTCTTCTATGAATTTTCTTTTGATATGAAATCGTAAAAAATCCTCGATAAATGAATTTCGTATGTTACATTCAAACCTCTTAGTAAATATTAATTTCATCTATGTTATTATACTCTTTTATAACTTTAACCTTCCCATGAAACAATATCTCTATTTCTTTATTTGATTTATAAACTCCCGACCAATAATTATTAGCTGCAAATTCAAAATCTTCAATTTTATGAGTATCTGCATCAAGATAAGTTGCATCTGCCTGATGGCAAACCCCAGCTATGGATAAACTTAAAATCTTTGTTTTTGGTTGTTGGTATCTAGAATTAAAATTGATCATTATGTCTAACCAATTTTTTAATTGCTCATAAGTGCAAATCCATAGACAAGATTTTCGTGATGGTAGGTTGGGATAATTTTTCGATCTAATTTTTTCAAAAATATCCTCTTGTATCCATTTAAGATATTGTGTTAATGATGTAACCAAGTCATTACATGATTTGGATAAATCTTGATTTGAACTAGATTTTTTTAAGAGGTCTGAAACATATTTTATTTGGCCAATTGTTTCTCCTTCCTTATTCTTAGTTTTATATTCAAGTCCTGAGATTAGCCCTTTTTGGAAATAGTTTATTTCATCAGGATTTATAAAATACTCCTCACCAGCAAACCATTCTGGCTTATTGTCAACTTTTTTTTGAATGTGATAGTATATTTTATCTTTGTTCATCATATTTTATTATTTAAACAAACGATAACAGTTTCGGCTTTTTATAGTAGCGGATTTTGTAGCTACGCCTGCATCATAAGTGCCGAAATTGTTGTGAGAATATGTGTTTAATGCCATGTAAATTCCGTCATTTCTTATGAATTGTTGTAGCACCTGGAAATTATTGACCATTTTGAAATATTTCATTACAAGTCAAAATAAACTTATTCCAGCCTAATTTATATATATTATCAACAGAAATTTCCTCTGCTTTGTATTTAATTTCAATATTAAACTGTTCTGATAATTTTTTTGCTATAAATAAACCCATTCCTGTCCCTTTGGTATGCTCATGTATCTTTGAACGATACCCACGAGTGAATATATCTTCTCGTTCCTCTGATGGAATTAATCGACCATACGAAGCAATTTCTATAATAAGTTTATTTTTTTCTTCAAAAATTTTAATCTTTGGCCCTATCCTTTGATCTGTTGAAAATTTTAAAGCGTTTTCGACAATGGCTTTTACTAAAATCTCAAAATATTCCTTTTC
>JAHEEB010000455.1 GCA_024640925.1 Bacteroidota bacterium
AGTTCAAATTTTCATGAGTGATATTGGTTGGTATATTCCTTCCGGCAGCATAAACCATGTAATTATTCTTTGCCAGAACCTTAGCCATTGCCAGGCCAAGACCTGAAGTCCCTCCAGTGATAAGCACCTTTTTAATACTCATTTCTAAAGTTATAATGGAATACGTACCAATTTTTAGTCTCTGGCACCTAGCTCTTTATGCCGAAAGCAATATATGCAGTGGTCGTTTACCATGCCTGTTGCCTGCATATGCGCATAAACAACTGTAGAACCCACGAACTTAAATCCCCGCTTTTTTAAATCCGTACTGATTTTATCGGAGAGGTCGGTTTTGGCTGGTATTTGATTTAGTGTTGAAAACATATTCTGAATAGGCTTGCCCCCGGTAAAAGACCAAATGTACTTACTAAATGTACCAAATTCCACCTGAACTTTCATAAACGCTTTTGCATTTGTGATTGTTGCATGAATTTTAAGTCTGTTTCGAATAATGGAAGAATCATTTAAAAGTTCGTTAATTTTTTTATCGGAATAATCTGCAATTTTCCGATAATCGAATTTATCAAATGCCTTACGAAAGTTATCACGTTTACGCAAGATAGTTATCCAACTTAAGCCTGCCTGAAAGGTCTCCAGGATTAAAAATTCAAATATTTTTTGATCTTCATAAATTGGCACACCCCATTCCTTGTCATGATAATCTTGATAAAGTGGATCATTACCAGCCCATTCACATTTATTCATAATTATTAAAATTGAAATCTCCCAAATATAAGGCAGCTTGAATAAAAATAAAAGGCAGGCTTAAAAAAAGCCTGCCACTTTTGGTTATAACACTCTGTTTAATCTCCCCTATTCCCAATTGTTAAAAGTTTTCAAATTCCGAGTCAGATATTTTTTCAGCCTTTTTTATCACAGGCTTAACAGACATATGTTTAATTCCCTGAGGTATCGGCTCTGTATGTATTTCCTTTCTTCTTTGAGTTGCAACATTCCTTTTTTTAGAATATTCGATACCAATACGAAAGTAAGAAACCATTTCTTTTAATGTTTCAGCCTGACTTGATAATTCTTCGGCACTAGTTGCAAGTTCCTCACTGGCAGCGGCATTCTGCTGAGTTACATCATTCATTTGCTGAAGAGCAGTGTTAATCTGGGTTGATCCGTTGTTTTGTTCAACACTGGCAGCAGATATTTCCTGAACTAATTGAGTAGTTCTCTTAACTTCCGGAACCATTTCTGCCAATCTCTTACCAGCACCTTCGGCTAGTTGAAGACCTTTTCCGGCCAAATCTACAATCTCGTCAGCAGCAAACTTACTTCGTTCAGCTAATTTTCTAACCTCTGCTGCAACCACTGCAAAACCTCTGCCATGTTCACCAGCCCTGGCTGCCTCAACTGCAGCATTAAGAGCTAAAATATTTGTTTGAAAAGCTATGTCGTTAATAATTTTAATTTTCTCGGCTATTATTCGAGTTGCTTCAATAGATTTACTGGAACGATTGAATACATCCTCTATACCTTCCTGGGCAATTAGTGATATTTTCTCTGTCTGAACTGCATTGTCGGTATTCTGCTGAATATTTGATGCCATTTCTTCCATAGTAGACGATACTTCTTCGACCGACGAAGCCTGCTCAGAGGCACCCTGAGACAATTGCTGAGATGTACTGCTTACCTGCAAACTTGCAGAAGAGATACTTGAGGCTCCATTCACTATGTTTGAAACTATCTCTTTCAGCTTTGAAGCCATAGAGTTAAGAGCTTCGGCTAATTGACCTATCTCATCCTTCTGATTTATATCGATACTAACATCCAGATCTCCTTCAGCAATTTTCTTTGCCATATTAACTCCCTTATTCAACGCCTTAGAAATTGAACGAGTAATTAAATTGGTAATTACCAGGAAGAAACTACAACCTATTAAAATTGCTATAATCAGTGCAATTCTTACCTTTTTAATAATTTCCATTAGCTCTGTCTCGTAGATAGAAACAGAAACAAAAGACTCTATTGCGGGAATATATCTGAAATACTGGTATTTTTGTCTACCCTCAAAAGCATAAAATGTTTTCCCTGTTTCAGTTTTAGCATCATGAAGTTGTTGAAAGAATTCCGAATCATAAAGATTTTGTCCTTCTTTTTCAGGATGAATAACCATTAACCCTTTATTTGTAATCATAAATGGATAACCTGAAGCAAAGTATTTTTTGCTTTTAAATAATGCCTTTACGGCGGGCAAATCCATTTCGGGATGACCAACAGAAATAATACCTTCAACTTTACCATTAATCCATATTGGCTTGTAAGCTGCCAAATGCCATTCATTCATAACCATTGCACGGCCATAAAATGGATTCCCGCTATTTATAGCCTGTGCTACAGGCGAATTTCCTGAAATAAATGAACCTGTCGTTCTCTGACCATCTTTATTTACAACATTTGTTGCAATACGAATATACCCTTGAGGTATTTTCTGAAAAATGGAAACAACTGCACCAGTAGACTGCTTTTGTATGTAATCAACCAGTTCTGTGTTGCCTTGTTGTTTAACTCCATTAATATACCATGCTTTAACATTCACAGTCGATGACTCGCCTGTTTCCTGGTTTATTGCATTGAATTCAACAGTTTCAGCTGCACTTTCTGTTAGTGTTCCTTTACTTTTCATAATCTCCTCAGCCATATTAATAATCAGGTTAACCTGGCTTTGAGATGATTCGATTTCATTTTTTACAACTACAGATAAATCATCAACCTGCTCAGACATACGGATATCTGTATCCTCCAGAATTTTTTTCTTTTGTGAGTTCAAAGTAAAAACTCCCAGTCCAACAATGGTAATAATCATTACCATACTCAAGACTAAAATTAGTCTGACACCGATTTTAGAATCTTTGAAAAATCTCATTTCTTTATAAATTATTTGGTTTTATTAAATTATTGTCAGGAAAATATATATCACCCTTTAGTACAAATTTTAGGGCCTTCTCCAATTGTTCAAACAGGTTCTTTTTTATGATACACCCTTTAAATCCGGCAAAAACAAGTTCATTCATATAGGCTGGTTCGTCATAATTTGTTACTGCAATTATTTTATAGTAACCCGTTGCCATAAGACGCCTTGTTGTTTCTATTCCGTTTAACCCAGGCATTTCAATATCCATAAGAATAGCATCCGTTTTATATTCGTTGATGATATTTAATAGCTCTAATCCATTCGATGCTTCAGCAACCACTTCGTGGTTTAATATTTTTTCGATGTAAAACCTCAGGCCTTCACGAAAGGTTGCCGAATCATCTACTATGGTTATTTTTACTTTTGTCATAACATCAGATGTAATTGAACATAACAAAAGTACACTTAGGAAGATCAATAAAACAGAGGGGAAAACCCTTTACGTATAGGGTAAAAACCTTATATTCATTCTGGGTAAAAAAAGAATTGAATTTATGATATACTGACAAAACAAGATTCTGGTTCCAGCTGAATTGTAGAATAAACCCAAATTAAGAAAAACCAGACTTCTAACTGTTTGAAAAGGCAAGGTTTCTTATTCGGGGTATCCTCGCTAAGTCCATAGAGATCCAATGTTTTGTATTATTGTATTTTTTTTTCTATTGACAAATCCCGAATAAAAAAAAGGCAGGCTAAAAATTAGCCTGCCCTATGTTATCTTATTCTCCTATTTAAAAGTTTTCAAATTCCGAATCGGAAATCTTATCATTCTTTTTAATCTCTTGTTTTGTTATTTCACTCTTTTTTTTAACTGATGGGGGTTCAATTTTCTTATGTATTGGAGTGATTTTTGTTTTTTCGACTTTCCTGGAATATTCTATTCCCAGATTAAAATATGAGACCAAATCTTTTAATGACTCTGCCTGACTTGATAATTCTTCGGCACTAGTTGCAAGTTCCTCACTGGCAGCGGCATTCTGCTGAGTTACATCATTCATTTGCTGAAGAGCATTGTTCACCTGGGTTGCTCCGTTGTTTTGCTCAATACTGGCAGCAGATATTTCCTGAACCAACTGAGTCGTCTTTTTAACTTCCGGAACCATCTCGGAAAGTCTATTGCCGGCACCTTCTGCCAAACCTAGACCTTTTCCTGCCAGATCAACAATTTCATCGGCAGCAAACTTACTCCTTTCAGCCAATTTTCTGACCTCTGCTGCAACCACTGCAAATCCTCTTCCATGTTCTCCAGCCCTGGCTGCCTCAACTGCTGCATTAAGAGCTAAAATATTTGTCTGAAAGGCTATGTCGTTAATTATTTTAATTTTCTCGGCAATTATTCGAGTTGCTTCAATTGATTTACTGGAACGATTGAATACATCTTCTATACCTTCCTGGGCAACCAGTGAAATTTTCTCTGTCTGAACTGCATTATCGGTATTCTGCTGAATATTTGATGCCATTTCTTCCATAGTAGACGATACTTCTTCTACCGACGAAGCCTGTTCAGAGGCCCCCTGAGACAATTGCTGAGATGTACTGCTTACCTGAAGACTTGCAGATGAAATACTTGAAGCTCCGTTCATTATGTTTGAAACAATCTCTTTCAGCTTCGAAGCCATAGAGTTAAGGGCTTCTGCCAGTTGTCCTATCTCATCTTTCTGATCTATATCGATATTAACATCCAGATCTCCATCTGCAATTTTCTTTGCCATATTTACTCCCTTATTCAAAGCTTTAGATATTGAACGAGTAATTAAATTGGTAATTACCAGGAAGAAACTACAACCTATTAAAATTGCTATAATCAGTGCAATTCTTACCTT
>JAHEEB010000456.1 GCA_024640925.1 Bacteroidota bacterium
AACTAAGTATTAAATAAAATTAAGAGTAGAGTAATCTTTGTTTTGTTAAGGGGAGGCATGATAGTTTAGGTGCTTCCCTTTTTTTGTAAATTTTGTCACCAAAAGTAAAACCACCAGGAAAAACCATTTTAGTATTTCTTGGAGTCTTCGGGCAAGAGAAAGCCACAAAAACACCAAAACACAAAGCTTCACGAATGTGTGTAGTAGGAAAGGATCAACTAAAAGTAAATTTTCCTTTAGCAGAAATTCTCCCCTCCTGGCAAGGAGGGGTAGGGGAGGTTAAGCACAAAGTTTATCCACCAAAATATCCAGGTTAAAATGCATTTCCGCTCGATGTCAAAACAATAAATTTCAAGGTGAATAAATACTTTTTTCAACAACGCAGGCAGGTCTGAAGACGCTGCCAGGTTGAAACCTACAGGAAAAACTGTCAGGAAAACCCACTTGGTGTATCTTCGAGTCTTTGAGTCTTTGTGGCAAGAGCAAATGCCACAAAGGCAAAGACCAATAAAAGTTAGTCTTAGATCCTCTTTTTTATAACTATTATATTATAGATTTTACCCTGAATATTATTGATTGGTATCGGAATTCTTATTCGTTAAAGATAAAAGAAAAAGAGGCTGGTATTCAGATACCAACCTCTTCCCTAACCCTAAACTAACCCTATGAAAAAAACTATCTTCTTAACTAATTCTACTCTGTTTTACGCCTATAATTCATTGAAAGTTATTGGCATAAATACCCAAATTTGTGTCGGATTTTACTTTTTTTATGACCTCTGTTCACATTGGGTTTTAACTACCAAAACATAACCTATTGCATAATCAGGTTTGAATCATTTGTGATGGTTTTGGAAACATTTCGTCGGGATGTTTTGTACATCATCCTCTATTTTCGTTGAGGCAGTTTTATCAACCAGAAATAGTATGGGCAGAATCTTGATTTTTTTATCGGTAATTTGTGTAAGAACAGGACTGAACTTTGCTCAGGTAAGCGCATCCTGTTATTTGAATCAGTCACTACCTGGTAACATTCCTGTAGTTTTTGCTCCCGGAATTATCTCAACTAAAAACCTCGAACATAGCGCCCCGGCATTTTCGTCTGATGGTAAAGAAGTCTATTGGTCGGTAATAAGTATGTCCAACGACACATGTTATCAACATATTCTGGTTACAAAATATATTGGCAATCAATGGACAGCACCAGTTAGGGCATCTATTTCGAGTGGTTTTCTCTTCGAGGGAGGTCCAGTAATTTCAACTGATGGCAACAAAATCTACATATACAGGGGTAAACCATCACCACCTCCAAATGATTATGTCGACAGCATGAATATAGTGTGCTATACAAAGCTGGGCAATGAATGGACAAATCCTGTAATTATCGGCGAAGGTGGATTTCATTCCATTGCAAATAATAAAACGATATACTATTTCTACTATAAATCAAAGATCAAAAGAAGGGCCTTTAGCCAGGGCGCTTATTTGGAACCTGAACTACTGAATGTTGAAATTAATAATCCTGCTTTCCTGAATTGGACTCCTTATATTGCACCCGATGACAGCTACCTGATTTTCTCAAGGCATATCAATAATGGCGATCTATATATAGCTTTTCACGATACCCTGACTGATCAATGGACAAAACCTGTTAGCATGGGCAGCACAATTAATACTGCTTACCAGGAAAGGTTCCCGAATATTAGTCCCGATGGTAAATACCTATTCTTTACTCGCAACAATGCAAGCAACCAGCACGATATATACTGGGTTAAGGCAGACAGTTTGATTGCTTCAATAAAGAAGAAAGTATTAGGTGAAACCGCTATTAATGAAAGCAAAGAAACTCGTATAAAAGTATTCCCCAATCCTATCAACGGCGAGTTAACCATATCCTTTGGCACTAACCCATCCAAACGGGTAACTACAGGAATATACAATACTGAAGGAAAGCTGGCACTTTCAAAAGTATTTATAAATACAACCACTGAAACTATAGATTTATCGGGCTTTCAGACGGGAATATATATGGTTAGGGTTTTTGCCAATGGGGTTTGTTATGAAGAGAAAATAATAATAGAATAATAATTTACCAAATGAAAACAAAAAAAATAATTGCTTTTTCCTTATTCGGAATTATGGCTCTAACGTCGGTTGCACAAACCGACTCTCTTTATTTTGGTAAAACCCCTCCGGGGATTGATCCTGTAAAGTTTGCATCTGGAATAGTCACCGGGTATATACATGGCATGGTAGCTATTTCGCCCAGGGGCAATGAAATTTATTGGGTTGTAACTGTTGAAAATGAAGTTGAACGGTTAATGTTCTCAAAATTTGAAAATGGGACATGGACTGCTCCATCTGTGGCCGATTTTGTTAAAGATGATTTGACAATAAGTAATGGAATGCCCGTATTTTCTCCTGACGGTGAAAAATTATATTTCCGTTCTTTAAGAACTGGAGGAATGGGAGGTGATGATATCTGGTATGTAGAAAGAACCGAAAGTGGATGGGGTAAACCAGTCAATGCAGGGGCTCCTTATAACACTACAGGCTGGGATTTGTCGCCTTTATTTACAAAAAGAAACAACGCATATTGTCTGAGGTTTAATGATAAGGATATAGGAAGCCTCCTATTTTTTAAATATACCAATGGCATATTCTCAGACCCAGCTGCTTTTGATACAATTACTGTATTTTGCCCATATTCCACCGTATTTATTTCTCCGGAAGAAGATTATTTAATATTTGCAATTGGCACCTCAAATGTGGATTTATATATCCGTTTTAAGGACAAAGAAGGTCAATGGGGAACCCCGATAAATTTGGGCGACAAAATAAATACAAATCAATGGGATCGGTTTCCTGTTGTATCCCCGGATGGGAAATATTTGTTTTTCATAAGAGGAAAAGGGGCAATTAGTGATCTCTACTGGGTATCAACAACATTTTTTGATAGCCTGAGAAATGCTACTACAGCTGGCATCGGTCAGTGGGAAGAACAAAAAATTGGTATATTCCCAAACCCGACAAATGGTCATTTTACCTTATCATTTGTCACAACACCTTCCAAACAGGCAACAGCAGAAATATACACCACCGAAGGCAAACTGATACTTGTAAAAACATTTCAAAATACAGCCTCTGCAACTATTGATTTGTCGGGCTTTCCAAAAGGAATGTACGTGGTTAAGGTTATTGCTGATGGAGTTAGTTACAAAGAGAAAATAATACTCGAAAAATGAAATACACGATGAAAACCAGAACGATGATATCTTTTTCCTTATTCGGAATTATTTCTTTAACATCGGTTGCCCAAATCGATTCCATTGATTATTTTGGACAAACACCTCCGGGCAATACGGCAGTTAAGTTTGCTACTGGTATCATCTCCCAGAGCAATCGCAAGGAACATAGACTTGTTTTCACTCCAGATGGTAACGAATGTTACTTTGCAGTTTCCGGGGAGAGTCCTAAAATTTATTACACTAAGCGCGAAAACAACACGTGGACGAAACAAGAAGTAGCTCCATTCTCGATAAACCGTAATGCCAGTTTTCCTTTTTTATCTGCAAATGGAAATAGGCTTTACTTCCAACAATATCTTATCGATTGGAAGAAAACTGATATTTGGTATGTTGAACGCACAGCAAGTGGATGGGGCGAGCCACAATGTCTACCTTCACCCATAAATTCGGATTTTAGTGACGCTTCATACTCTGAAACTACCGATGGCACCGCCTATTTAAACTCCTTCCGTTCCGATAAGGATGATATTTGGTGTTTTAGTCGCGATTCAAGTCAATCTATTCAGGCAAATAGCCTTAGAGCAAGCATGAACTATACGTATGATTTATCTCATCCATGTATTTCTCCCGATGGATCATATATTGTCTTCTCTTCATATGGTTCAAGTACCAGTATTCAACAACTTTATATAAGTTTTAATAAAGGAAATAACGAATGGACCACACCTGTTACTATGGAAATGAGTGGTGCAAAAATAAATATTGCCAACCATAGCCAGGTAAGTCCGTCACTTTCTCCTGATGGGAAGTTTCTGTTTTTCTCCCGTCACAATGCAGATGGAGAACCATTTGATATTTATTGGGTCAGCACAAGTATTATCGATACACTTAGAAAAATTGCCCTGCTTACTGTATCAGTTAAGAATACTGTTGAACAAAATTTTAAGCTTTTCCCCAATCCCACCAACGGACAGTTAACCTTATCTTTTGGCATGAACCCGTCAAAACAAATCATAACTGAAGTATATAACACACAAGGACAGATGGTACTTTCAAAAACAATTAATAATACCAACAATGCAACTTTAGATTTAACAGGTTGCCCCAAAGGGATATACCTTGTTAATCTTACGGTTGATGGGGCAATATACAATGAAAAGGTTTGTTTGGAATAGTTTCTACAAACAATTTAAAGCAAGAATATTATGACAACAATTTTCAAAACTTTAGCAGTTGCATTAGTTTTCTGTTCGGTGAATAGTACTGCCCAGCAAATATTTAAAGATAGTGGTCAGCGGCTTGGAAACTCAGTTAGTTGGGATATTATGCCGGGCGATCTGGATGGTGATGGCGATTTAGATGCCGTAGTGGCTAATTGGAATTTTGGCCAGACCAATCAAAAAAATGAAATTTGGCTAAACGATGGACATGGTTATTTTACAAAAGCTTCTCAGGAATTAGGCTGCTCACAGAATATAAAGTTATTTGATATTGACTTTGACGGGGACTTAGATATAATTGATAATCA
>JAHEEB010000457.1 GCA_024640925.1 Bacteroidota bacterium
CTCATTCGGATCTTTTAGATTTGGGAAAAGTACAAAACATGCTATACCTGGTATAATAAACAAAGCAACATCAAGAATTTTCAGCCATCCGATAAAATTAGCGCCCAGTTGGCCTTTTTCAAGACTCTTGGCCCCAAGTACTGATTGTACCATCGACTGGTCGGTGCACCAGAACCATACCCCCATTATAGGATATCCAAGAATAATAGCCAGCCAGGGGTAATCTGTACTATTCGTTGGCTGGAAAAGGTTCCAGTAGCTTCCAGGTGTCTTTTCAAAAAGAGCAACAGGACCACCTACTTTCATTACACAAATTGTTGTCAATACCAACGAAACAACAATTAAAAGTATCATTTGAAAAGTATTGGTGTATGCAACTGCCTTCAAACCACCAGCAATAGTAAAAATTGCTGAAATTATTACCAGAATAACAACTGAAAGCCAAAGGGGAAAATTGAATATCTGTCCGACAACTATGCCTCCTGCAAAAAGAGTTAATGCCAACCAGGAAATAAGTATTGTAATAATGGTATACCAGGCAAGAATATTGCGTGTTGTTTGTCCGAAGCGTTTTCCCATGAATTCCGGCAGGGTTTGTACGTTGGCGTTTAAGTAACGGGGGGCAAAAACCATAGCAAGCAGAAATATAAATACAAAGGCATACCATCCGAAATTACCAGCCACAACACCTGTGGTATATCCAATACTGGCAGAAGCAATTAACATCGATGGCCCAACATTGGTACCCCACATATTAAAGCCTATGCTTGCCCATCCCAGGGAGCGACCAGCAAGAAAAAGATTATCCGTTTTATTTTTCTCCCTGAAACTAATCCAAAGGCCTAATGCAATTAGAATAAGCAAATAAATACCAACAATAGCAAAGTCGATATCGTGCAGATAAGAATTAATATTTTCCATAGGTTAAATGTATTTTATTTAAGTACCAAGTAGTATTAAAGTATTTAAAAGTGCCTGAAGTATTTAAAGTTAAAGTGCCTGAAGTGCCCACTCCTTTCAACTCCGGTCACTTTAAGTACTTCTATTTTCACTTTTCACTTAATTTTTTTCCAATTGAAGTGAGAATAGCAAGTATTTCAGCTGCTTCTTTTTTTAATTCTTTTAGTTCATTATTATTCGTCCACTCCATTTCTTCAATAAGCTCCAACCAATAAACTGTTTCATTCGCTTCACTTTCACAAATTTTAATTTTATTCTTAAAATCAGCATTGCTTCAAGAGCGATTGGCTTCCCTAAAGTTGGCGTCAATACTCGTAGCGGATTTAGTAATTTGGTTTTTGACAATCATGCTTTCAGTTGTATTTCTGATACTTGCTGATAGCTTGATTATTTTAATCGCAAATGTTTTCGTTCTTTTTTCAAATTGCTTACCGAATTCCTTATTGTTCATAAAGTAGTACTTAAAGTTATAAGTTAAAAGTACTTAAAGTTATAGGTGCTTCAAGAAACTTTAGGCACTTTTCACTTTAGGAACTTTAGGCACTTCTATAATGTTCTGCAATCTTTAAAGCCTCCTCTATATCTTTTTCGTTTTTAAAATGCATAAGAATATTCAATCCATCTGCCCCTACATTATCGAACAAGGGTTTAAGCTCATCCACCTCTACCCAGCATGGCATAATGGATTTTCCCTTAGAAAGGATTTTTTTATATAAATCGAACCAAACCGGATCGCCTCCCTGAGGTTGGCCAACTCCCGGAGTCCATTGTATAGCATTAAGTTCATCAATTTCAAGAATAGCATCCAAATGGCGGATAGCATCCACACCATCGAGGTGATAAAGGGTATAATCGAGTTTTTGTGCCTGCTCCCGTATGAATGGCTGTACAAACCTGCGATAATCATCTTCCGAAATCATCACAGATATATCTGACTGGAGCTTTGAGACTTTACCAGGTCCCCAGATAGAGAAATAGCAGAAAGCCATTTCATCGCCTTCTCTGATTATGTCGTAAATGCTATCGAAAACATTAAAGTAAATATCATTAATCTGTTGGAGCTGCTGCTCCAGTATTTCCGGCTGAGTAAGCATGTCCATCAGCACGTTTTCTGTACCTTTCAGACTGACTATGGTGTCTAGCCCTTCAATCAGGTCGGGACAGCCGACATAATACCTTCCCTGAGAAAGCTTTTTGCATTCCTTTACCAGGTCCAGATGAAGTTTCCACCATTTATTGTTTTCGTCAAAGACAATCTGATCGTTGAAATTGCCAGTGTGTTTTATCCAAATGGTATCTTCACCGCCATCGAGCTCAGCACCTATTATTGCTGCCAATGAACCAGGACCAAGGTGTGTATTGGCAACCGGCAGTATATCGGCTTTAAATGAACTACGCGATAACTGGTAATGAAGGTTTTGTGCCCGCCATACCGGATCGAACCAGAATTGGTTTAAGTCCCTTGCTGGCAGAGGTTTAGTTACTATTTCGTGTGGAATTCCATCTTTTTCCAAATGCTCCCACATGCTAATAATTAGTCCTTTCCCATTCCACCAGTCGAGGTAGCGCTTTTTCGATTCTTCTAAATTGGTCTTCCAGGTTTCCATTTCTCTTTTTTAAAATCCGGTTATTTCTCCAAGAATATTATCAGCTAAGCCATTATAGTTTCCATCTAATTTAATGGTGGTAGTGAGTTTCGGATCAATGTCATCTGTAGACTTCACTGTGAAAGGATATACAGCTATTGTTGCATTATATCTCACCCAAACAGGCATTTCTTCAAGTGGAACCTCAAAATTATTAAGCCATTGGTTTCCAGCAAATATTTCTCCTGTAAAAAAATTGATCCATTTTCCTTTAGGAAGATAAATATCTCGTCGGTTTGCTGAATTCATTACCGGAGCAATCAGAAAATCATCACCGAAATAATATTCATCGTGAATATGCCAGCAGATCTTATCCTCGGGATGATGGAATATTAATGCCCGCAAGACCGGATAGCCAGTTTGTGTAGCTTTCTCACTTTGTTCTATAATATATGGAATAAGACTATAGCGCAGATTCCACCATTTACGAATAATATCCGCTATATTCGGATACTCATAGGGTTCACGTTTTGATGTTCCATGATATCGGATATGTGAACTAAACACGCCAAATTGAGTCCAGCGGACATACAGATCATCCGGAACTACAGAATTCATGAAGTTTGGCAAACTATGAAAGCCGGGTACATCGTGACTCCAAAATGCAAATCCGGATAAACCCAGATGCAATCCACCTTTGAGGGAACCAGCCATACCATCCCAGCTACAAGCACAATCGCCTCCCCAATGCAAAGGATAACGCTGACAGCCAGCCCATCCGGCGCGTGCCCAAATAATACCATCGCCTGTAATTTCTTTGGTAATCTCAAATGCAGCCTTCTGATATAACAAAGCATATAGATTATTTAGCAACTCCGGTTTCATTGAATGATATTCGGCATCGAGATGAATTTCTTCACCAAAGTCTGTTTTAATACATACAACGCCCATTTCAAGGAGTTCTTTCAGAAGTCTTTTATACCACTCAACAGCTTTAGGATAAGTAAAGTCAATCGTTCCGGCATAATCAAGAGCTGAAAAATTTGAACCTCCTTGTTCTTTAGCCTTTTTTAATGGAGCTATATAATTATTCGCCTTTGCTTCGGCCAATTGCTCAGCTTTCTCTGCCACATATGGCATTTGCCAAAGACTTACTTTAAACCCGTCTTTTCTTAAATCAGAAATAAATTTCTTTGGATCAGGAAACCGTTCCGGATTGAATTTCCATTCACAAAGCCAGTCGGTGCGAAACCACCCGGTATCTATATGGATTACATCGCAGGGGAAACTTTCTTTTCTTAATCTGTTGCATATTGCAGTAACCTCATCGGCAGAAAAATAGGTCATGCGGCTCATCCATGTACCAAAGCTCCAAAGAGGAGGCATGCTTGGAAATCCGGTTAATTGACGGTATTCCCTCGTAATTTCTTCAATACTATCGCCTGCCATGAGAAAGATATCGATAAGGGGCTCTTCCGAAAGGATTTGAACAGAACGGGTGGAATGGTCGGCAAAAGAAAACTTTGAGTAAGCTGAGGTATGCAAAAAAAGACCATACATCTGATTTGAGATGTAGAATGGGATATTTTTATAGGTTCTGCGATTGTTAACTCCTTGTCCATCCTGATTTTTAAGCTGGAAAGTATGGCCTGATAAATCAAGTTTAGTAAAACGCTCTCCTGAGCCGACAAATACCTCGTCGGGTTTGGCATAAAAAGAAATTGTAGAACGATTGCATATGCCTTTATGTTCAATAAATGCCAATGCCATCGCATCGTGACGGGCAGGAAAGAACTGGTCGTAAGAACTGATTTTAATTTCTTTCACGCTATCAGGAAAAAAAGAACCTTCCAGCGATTCCTGCGGCTCAGGTAGTAAATCGCTCCAGTGGTCTATAACCGGGGGTTCAAAATCAAACCATGCTTTTAAGTCACCTCCCTCATCTTTAACAAACCACTGATTATCAAACACTTCAAAACTCAATGGAATTTGCCTGACTGTCTTATGAAATTGCAGCATAGATGAATCTTGCATTTCAGAATGACCAAAACCTATGAATAGACGAATGGTTTTGTTATTATATGCTCTTATCCTTAGCTTATATTCTTTTCTGTTAACAGATGTATCGGGAGAAATATCGTTTGCGCATTTTTGCCTTTGAAAAGGGATAGTAATGAGTATATCACCCTTTTCTTCATAAATATTTGTGGGTTTACAAGC
>JAHEEB010000458.1 GCA_024640925.1 Bacteroidota bacterium
GACAGCAGGTAGAGGCCACCATACTTGTCCGCAACCAGTTGGGAGCTCCTGTAAGCAATGTGGATCTGACGGCATTGGCTGTGACAGGGAAATTAAATTATTATGTTCCCGATTTGCCTTATTATGGATCAAGTTCAACTCCCCGTCCAAAAAAGGCTACATACTCTAAGGATGAAATTGAAAGGCGCAAAGCAACACTAAACCTTGACTATAAGAAGTGGAACAAACTGGCAAGACTGGATACTATGATTTATTACAAGTTTACTTATCCAGGTTCAAAACAATTTATCCATAAATTTTATATTGACGATAGCACCCAATTTGCCCCTTATGTGATGAAAGATGGCCAGGCAATAAATATTTTTGTAATTGAGGTAGATCGAAAGCCGGTATATTATTCGTGGGTCAATCAACCCAAAGAATATTCGTTTTATATTTCTCCAAAAAAGAAACACGAAATTACATTACGACTTTCTAATAGAGTAATGATAATGGATTCTGTTGTTTTCGATTCCGGTATGAAAACCATTTTAAGTTTTGAGCTTGATAATCTGTCTGGTGTAAGAGAGGTAATAAAAATTGAACCAAATCTCACCTCCATGGAGAGAAACCGACATATCGCTTATATTTCTTCATTTGAAAATACTGCAGCTTATTTAGAATCAAAAAATGAATTTACTGCATTACGAAATGATGGTGGAACTGGCTATTCTGTTACAGGGCCTATTTCACAAGGAAAGAAAACCTATGTTGAAAAATTTGGTAAATTAGTTACTACCTACCAGCACACTGGTGGTTATAGTTATTCATTTGAAGATAATATTGTTTATAAACTTAATGCATCGGACCTTCTGCCCGATAAACTTACAAGCTTTTCCTACAATCCGATGCAACGCATTAACGACAAAGTATTGAATAAAAAAGAATACTTAAAAAGAACTCCTTCACCGGAAAATAAATGGCATCCGGGAATAATAGATATTATTGATGATCAATTGCGTACCAAAATAATCCTGCCATACGATTCGGCTTTTGCGGGTATTTCCGTAGTCCTTTTTGAAAATTGCATTACAAAAGATATTATTACCCCATGTTACGATAATTATATAAAAGCTAATACCCTCCATGGATTGCCTTCGGGCTTGTATAATATAATTATACTTTACAACAACAGGACATTTTTAAAAACCGATAGCGTTAACTTCCGGAAAAACAGTACAATTGTTACAGATATGCGACAATTGAAAATACATAAAGCCGATTCAATATCTCAAAGTTGGATAAATAAGTATTATTACAGTTTAAATGATTGTTATTACAACCAAACAGAAGAGTCGCTGCATTCTTATCAGTATAAGCTGCATTATCCGGTGCTCGAAGGTAATGTTAAAGGTGTCGTATGTGATCAGTCAAATACACCTTTACCAGGAGTTACTGTGGTTATCAAAGGTACTTCAACTGGAACAATCACCGATATTGACGGCAAGTTTGCACTTTATATTGATAAACCGCAAGATATGCTGGTTTTTTCATACATCGGATTCATAGCTGAAGAAATTGAAGTAACAACAGGTTCTGAACTGGCAGTAACCATGATTGAAGATATATTAAACCTCGAAGAAATAGTAGTAATAGGTTACGGAACAATGAAGAAAAGCGATATATCATATTCTGTATCTTCGGTATCTGGGGTGGGTCTGAGTGAACCAGAAGAGAATACTGAACCTGACCTAATTAAAAATGACGAAAAAATTATAAAGGAAGCTGAAGAACGTCTTTACCAGGAATTGCTTACCTTAAACAGCATACGGTCTAACTTTTCTGATGTTGGCTTTTGGGAACCTTGCTTATATACCAATAGAAAAGGAGAATCAAAATTCAAAGTTACTTTCCCTGACGATATTACCCGATGGGATGCTGTAGTATATGCTATGAACAGCAGAGTTCAAACCGGAACAGTACGAAAAAGTATAAAATCATATAAACCACTTATGGCAGAATTAAATGTGCCCCAATTCCTTACTTGTGGTGATTCTGCTTATTTCCTTGGTAAAGTTTTGAATTATACCTCCGATAGCACAATTTTCGGAAAGGTCAAATGGAGTGGCGCTCAAACTGACTTTGAAAAGAATATTCAGTTCAAAAGTTATCATATCGATAAATTACCTGTATTTGCAACTAATACCGATTCAATTACTGCCCGATATGCATTTTCACGAGACGATGGCTATTTCGATGGCGAAGAACGCACTATGCCAGTTGTAGAACAAGGTATTGAACGTGCCGAAGGAACTCTGTCAATACTAAAAAACGGTGATAAACAGTTTGTAAAAAATACTGAAAATAACCCGGTGTCAATATATGCAGAAGAAGCCAGATACCTTATTCATTACAAATACGACTGCAATGAGCAATTGGCTTCAAAACTTATTGGGTTGATCAATTACAAATTATTGATGAAATATGAAGGTAAACCCTTTAGATACGATAAAGATGTAAATAAAATTATTGCCCGTCTGTTAAAAAACCAGAACCAGGAATTCCTGTGGTCGTGGTGGAATGTATCAGGAAATACTTCGTACTGGATGTCGTCGCATATTTTGCGGGCATTAAAATGTGCAAAAGATGCAGGGTACATAGTAAACCTGGATATTGAAAACATTGCCAGGAAGGCAGAATATAAATTCGGATTTCTTAACAGCTATTCAATTTATGATATTGATTTATTGCATGCCCTGGCTTGCTGGGGAGCCAAAACTAATTATAAAAAACACCTGTATGTAATGGATTCTATTCTTTTATCGAAAGAATATGTAAAATATAAAGGGAAAATGTATATAAGCAGAGAGTCTTATCTTCAGGAGAAGTTGCAATTACAGGAAATACGACAAATGACAGGTATGCAATACCAGCGTGATACTCTTCTCAAATATAAGAAAGCGGGAATAATGGGAGAAGTATATTTCTCAGACAATAAACCTCCCATGTATTGGTACAATGATGAAATGGCTGCGAATCTCACGGCATACCGCATTATTAAAAACGATTCACTTTTAAGCAACTTGAAAGTACCCTTGCAGACATACTTTCTTGCATCCCGAAAAAATGGTTCATGGAATACATACCAGTCGTCAAATGTACTTATGGGCATTCTGCCCGATTTATTGGCAGAAGGATACACCAAGGGACAAAATGCCACTGTAACTCTCAGTGGAAAAGAAAACCGCACAATATCAAAGTTTCCTTATCATATGGTGCTGCAACCCGGAGAAGACTTAATAGTGGATAAAGTATCAGGTATGCCCCTGTATTATATGCAATACATAAAAGAACGTGTTACCAAAGCAAAAACCGGGGTTGAAGGGTTTGAGATAAAAACATCATTTGTTAACAATAGTACAAAACTTGAAGCAGGAAAGCCTGTAATTCTCGAGGTAAAAGTAAAAGTTACAAAAGATGCCTCGTTTGAAAATGTAATGATTGAAATACCTATACCAGGTGCATGCAGTTATGCCGATAAAAGCCAAAGAGACAGTTGGGTAGAGACTCATCGTGAATATTTCAAGGATCGTACAGTAATATTTTGTGAAAACATGTCACCGGGCAACTATGTATTTACTATTCATTTGCTACCCCGTTTTACAGGTAAATACCTCATGAATCCTTCCCAGGTCTCGCTCATGTACGTACCGGTAGTAAATGCAAACACGGATATGAAGAAGATACAGGTTGAAAATAAATAGCCGGGATGAATATGAATTTAAAAGATCAACCTTTATAAGTATAAATACTTACTCCCATTTTACGATTTAAAGCTGTTTAATTCCCTTTTATGTTATCGTAGTTTTACTAAACCATTTTGGTTTGTAAAAAAATGATGAATTTATATCAGAAACTGAAGAAAGACGTACGTTTCGAAGAAGGATTAAAGTCGTGCATGAATTGCGGTGTTTGTACGGCTATATGTCCTGCCGCTGAATTCTATGACTACGATCCGAGAATGCTTGTTGCCACAGTTCAATCAAAGAATGAAGAAAAGATTGAAGATTTATTGAAAAGTGAAACCATTTGGTATTGTGGCGAGTGCATGTCTTGCAAAACCCGCTGTCCGAGAGGTAATACCCCAGGACTCATTATAATGGCTTTGCGCAATGTCTCCCAGGAATTAGGTTTTTTTACCGAATCGGAAAAAGGCCGGCAGCAATTAGCTATAAAACGGGTAATTGGAGAGAATATTTTTAATAAAGGATATTGTGTCTTACCAGAAAACCTTATTCCCGAGTTACATCCAGAGCAAGGACCTGTTTGGGAGTGGATTTTTGAAAATAAAACAGAGGTATACGCTCGTGTTGGAGCTAATTTACATGGCGATGGACCAGGTGCTTTGCGAAAAATTCCACAAGAATCGATTGAAGAAATCAGGAAAATTTTCGAAGTTACCGGAGGTTCTGAACGTTTGGAAAAGATTGAGCAGTTTTCCCAATCAAAAGCAGAGGAAATGGGATTTGGCGGTAAATCAGATAATCTCCAGGATTATATCACATATATTTATACTACAAATAACGGTCAGCATAGCAGAAACTTATGAAACATCCATCAACAAGAAAAATCCTTCATCTATGTTCCCTGCCCGACAGTCTGGCGGACGTACGACTATTTATAATTAAATTAATAGCCGTATGAAAACAGAAGGCAAATTAAGAATCTGGCAGGATTATCAGAAAGACATTGCAGAAGATCATTATTTCTATGTGAGAAGT
>JAHEEB010000035.1:0-938 GCA_024640925.1 Bacteroidota bacterium
TGCCATTTCTACCGGATACTCATGAATTACACCAATCCACCCACCTTTAAACAGGGTAACATCACCAATTGGTTTTGTAAGCCCATGATGTAATAACGCAACGAGAAATCCTACAAGGAGACCAGTAAATGCAGCATGTCCGGTTGTTCTTTTCCAGAACATACCAAGAAATATTACAGCAAATAGTGGGGCATTAATCATTGAAAATACCGTTTGCAGAAAATCCATAATATTTCCGAATTTACCTGCAATATAGGCAGCTCCAATACTAACAACAACTCCAAAAATAGTAGCTATACGACCAACCGACAGATAATGTTTTTCATCCAATTCTTTATTGCCCGATGCTGGCCTGATATAACTCTGATAGATATCGTAAGTCCATACAGTATTAAAAGCAGATACATTTCCAGCCATACCAGACATGAAAGAAGCCAATAGAGCTGTAATTCCAAGACCCAAAACACCAGCCGGAAGGTACTGTTTAAGCAACATTATAATGGTATAATCGTAATTCGGACTTCCATCTTTTAGAGGCAAAACAAATCCGGAATCAGGATTATTCATCAATACAAGAGCTGCAATACCAGGAACAATAATTAGAAAAGGAATGAACATTTTTGGAATAGCGCCAATAAGCGGAGTATTGCGGGCAGCTAATTTAGTTTCAGCAGCCATAGCTCTCTGAACAATTAAGAAGTTCGTACACCAATATCCAAAAGATAAAACAAAACCAAGTCCTGCAAAAATCCCATACCATTCAACCCCCAACGGGTTTGCTGCGGCTGTTTTTGTATATTTCCAGGTTGATGTCCATGCATCGGGTGCATATCCTTTATCGGTAACGATTGGTGCTAAACCATCTTTTAAACCATGCCAACCACCAACGTCATGTAGACAAAGGAATACAATGGGAAGTAATCCAATTACAATAATAA
>JAHEEB010000035.1:948-3885 GCA_024640925.1 Bacteroidota bacterium
ATTGTATATTGCCGATGAAAGACCTCCAAGATAGGTATATCCAAGTACAATAGCTGCTGAAAGTAAGAGGCTGACATGGAAGTTCCAACCTAATATCTTTTCGGCTAAAATTGCTAAAGCATACATGGAAATACCCGACGCTAGAATTGTCATCACGGCAAAAAGAATGGCATTAAGCCCCCGGGTTTTTTCGTCGAACCTCAATTTCAGATACTCCGGAACTGAACGTGCTTTAGAACCATAATAAAAGGGCATCATGAAGACTGCCAGAAAAACCATGGCTGGTATAGCCCCTATCCAGTAAAAATGGGTAGTCATCATACCATACTTGGCTCCAGAACCAGTCATACCCATTACTTCAAGGGCTCCTAGGTTGGTTGAAATAAATGCCAACCCTGTTACCCATGCAGGCAACGATCTACCAGCTTCAAGAAATGCACTGGCTGAGGACATATACTTCTTGAGCACCCAGCCAATGCCCAGTACAAAAACAAAATAGATGACCATGATTGTCCAGTCAATCCATGCTAATGAAAAACCTGTTTCCATATTTTTTTTAATTGTTAGTTATTATTAGTCAGGGAATTATATATCAATATTTATGTATTATACTAATTTATAATGGTAGTAATTTTTTTGTTATTAAGAACGAAATTCTACCATTTAACTGTGTTTTGAAAAGTGAATTTTTTTCAACCCTCTTAATTTCTCAGCACTTTGCTCAGCAGTAATATCGCGTTGAGGATTAGCAAGCATTTCGTATCCAACCATAAACTTCTTTACAGTAGCAGAGCGTAACAATGGTGGATAAAAATGCATATGCAAATGCCACTCCGGATGGTCCTTCCCATCGGTAGGCGACTGATGAATGCCAGCAGAATAGGGAAATGAAGTCTCAAACAGGTTGTCATAAATGATTGCAATCTGACGATAAATCTCGGCAAAAGCTGTTCTCTCAGTATCAGAAAGGTTTAGTAGATTTTGAACCGGACGTTTGCTGATAATCATAGTTTCATAGGGCCAAATTGCCCAAAAAGGAACAAGAACAACAAAATAATCATTGGAATAAACAATACGATCACCCATTCTGAGTTCACTTTCCAGATAATCAGATAACAAAGTTCTACCATTTTTGCAATAATAGTCCATCTGTTTCTTCCCTTCTTTGTCGGGCAAATCAGGAATTGATTTCTGGGACCATATCTGGCCATGGGGATGTGGATTGCTACACCCCATTATATCACCCTTGTTTTCGAAAATTTGTACATAATTAATATAGTCTAATTTCCCTAATTCTTGGTATTGATTACACCAAACATCAATAACCTTGCGAATATCAGAAACTTCCATTTCGGGAATAGTCAAATCGTGCCTGGGAGAAAAGCATATTACCTTGCACATGCCTCTTTCACTCGTAGCCTGGAACAATTCACCCTGTACGAAATTGCCTTCGGGAACATCTGAAACCAAGGCACTAAAATCGTTTTGAAAAACAAAGACATCGGAGTATTGAGGGTTGTTGAGTCCAGCAGCTCTTGAATTGCCAGGACACAGGTAACAATTTGGATCATACTCAGGTCGTTTAATATCTGATACCTTTTCTACTTTTCCCTGCCATGGCCTTTTAGTCCTATGTGGCGAAACCAGTATCCACTCGTCAGAAAGAGCATTGTACCTTCTATGGGAATGCTCTGAAAATTCAAATGACTGCATATCAGATTTTCAGAATATTTGTACCTTGTTCAATACTAACTTGATATACAGGCATATCAATACCAGTTATCGCTTTGTATTCTTTTGTTGCTTTCTCAATAAATGCCAGTGCTTTATCTTTTTCAACAATATTGATAGTACAACCACCAAACCCACCACCCATCATTCGGGATCCAAGAACAATACCAGATTCTTTTGCAATATCTACCAGTATGTCCAGCTCTTTGCAGCTCACTTCGTAATCATTTTTCAATCCATCGTGTGTTTGATACATAAGTTTCCCAAAAACATTCAGTTCGTTTCTGGCCAAAGCTTCACAGGCATCAAGAAGACGTTTGTTCTCTTCTACTACAAATTTGCACCTTTTAAATACAACAGGATTGAACTCTGTCTTATGCTTTTCCAACATTTCAAGAGTAACATCGCGGAGACTATGAATTGAAGGATAATGTTTCTTTAAAATGGATATACCTTCCTCGCATTCATGACGACGTGTATTGTATTCAGATGAGGCAAGCGTATGTTTGACATGTGTATCACATAATATTATCTTGAATTCATCAAGTTTCAGTGGGAATAATTCGTATTCAAGTGACCTGCAATCGAGACGAATAACTTTATCCTTTTGTCCGAAAACACTGGTAAACTGATCCATTATTCCGCATTTAACCCCGGCATATTCATGTTCTGCCTTTTGCGAAAGTTGAACAATCTCGAGTTTGGTCAACCCAAGTTGGAACAATTCATTAAGGGCATAAGCAAAACCTGTTTCGAGGGCTGCTGATGATGAAAGACCAGCACCTAAAGGAATATTGCCTCCAAAAACACAATCAACACCAGCTATGCTTTTTCCCATTTTTTTTATTTGGGCAATAACACCCAGTAAATAATTGGCCCAATGTTTTTCAACCGGTTCGATTTTATCGACAGGAAGTTCAATCTCATCATTCAGGTCGTTTGAAACAAACCTTAACAACGATTCATTATTTTTTGCAACCGCAAAAACAATGTGCTTGTCTATCGATGCAGGAAGAACAAAACCCTCATTATAGTCAGTATGTTCCCCTATCAGGTTTATCCGACCAGGGGCAATGAGTATTAAAGGTTCACTCATAAATACACTTTCAAACTTCGATTTAATAGCCTTTTCCATTTCCATAATTTTTTATATTAGCTGGGAATTTTAATTATCTGTTTTGTTATTTTCTCTGAAGAATCTTTAAA
>JAHEEB010000035.1:3895-12230 GCA_024640925.1 Bacteroidota bacterium
AAGTAAAGTAAATTTTTCAGGTAAAAGCTGTTCACCCATAAGCTCATAGCTAGCCTTTAATCTGAGTTTTTCCAGTGCTTTTTCAACCATTTCATCGTGGTCGAAGATAAGTTTTGGACGCTTATACAGAGGTACCCATTGAGCTCCATGATATGTAACCAGTTTTTTATCATAGTCATCAAGCCTTATAAATGCAAAGAAGGCGATACTTATTACTCTTCCACCTGGATCGCGCTCAGGTTGTGAGAATACTTGTATCTGCTCCTGAAAAATATCATCTAATCCGGTAATATGTTGCAAAACTCGTTGAGCTGCAGACTCCACTGATTCGTTTTCGTTCACCCAACCTCCAACAAGCGACCAGCCGCCACGCGAAGGTTCAAGTTCGCGCTTAAAAAGTAACAATTTAAGTTCAGCAGCTTCGTATCCGAATATGATACAATCGACAGAGACCAGCTGTTTTGTATGAATATACTGATTGTTAACCATCTTTAAGCAAAATATAACCGCCGTAAAATTAAGAGTATTTTTTACTTTTAAAAAAACTTTAAGAAAAAAATTTCAGGTTTAAATCAAATTTGTAAATGTCCTTTGAAGTTTTTAAGAATAATATAAAAGAAAAGGCCGTCAATCGGTAATGAAAGACAGCCTTGTTATGGAAAATAAGTTTAAATCTTAGTCTACAATTTCAATCATTTTAAAGGGCACACGGATTATTGATTCATAATCCTCACCTGCCTCAAGCATATCTTCGTCATCTTCTTCGTAGTACCAGTTAATCTGTACATCGTTATTGCTCTTATGGATAGATTCCAATTTCTTGAATACATCCAAAATGCATTTCGACGAGCTGGTATTAAAATATTCAAGATGAACATTTACAACAGTTTTTGTTGCTGGTTTTTCTGAATATGTTTCAAGCCAGTCTACCAAGGGTTTATAAAATTCAATTGAATTTTCTGGAATTGAACGACCTTTGATTTCTAATGCTCCTTTGCTGGGATCGAAATCAATTGATGGTGTTTTCTGTGTGCCTTCTATGAACAATGGTTCCATATCAATATATCTTGATAATGTATTAAACTTCAATAATTAAATTAAAAAACGAATAAATATCGTTATAGGGAAAGAACTCATATCGGATAGGTTTACCGGTTTTACGAGCTATATCAACAAGCCCCAAACCTCCGCCACCCTTAGCAGAAATTTTCTGATGATTCAGAATAAACTTATACATATCTTTCAGTTCATCCTTAGACATAGAGTTAATTTTATCGATTTTCTCCTGAAGAAATTTAATCTTCTTATTATTAATAAAATTTCCTGTTATGACTTTATATTCCTCCTTATCTCTCTCTACAACCAGAACTCCAAATTTGGGCTCTAAATTTTCTTCGATACCCTCATGTGATTCTTCTATATGATGGTAAAGATTCTGCATACTTTCCACAAGTACATTATAGATTTTCTTTCGAGTTTTACCAGATTCATTCACTTTTTCTAATTTTTCCTCTACTGCCTCTAAAACTTCATTAATAAGCTCAGAGGTAATACTTCCTTTATATCCAAGAAGCACATCGCCCTGACTTAATCTCTGGTAATATTCGTTGATATTAAAACTCATTTAAGCCTTTTGTATTTATTAATGTAGGCAAAACAAATATAGGAAAAATCTTTTAAGTACGATTTAAACGTTTAACATCGCCTTATATTTTTATTAAATATAAAAAAAATAATCTTTAAAAAACTGCATCTTATTAACAGTATATAAGAAAATTTATATTTTTCTGTTTTTATTTTATTTTTTGGCTCCAAATCAAAGAAAAGGTCACTTATTTTTCAGGGTTCTCTTTATGTTCTTTTAAAGATCCGCTAAAAATATCATATCGTGAATAGGAACACTCAAGGCTACCGTTGAATACCTTAATTTTTACTGAAGGTTTTAGCCCGATAAACTTTAATGCCTCAGAATTGCTGCTTATTATCCAGGCTTTGTATCCACTGTATTTCAATTTTAATGTGTTGCCAATTTCTCTATACAATTCTTCTATTTTATCATTTTTCATCCGTTCGCCATATGGAGGGTTAATAATAATTGTTCCACTTTTTACAGGTGGAACAAAATCGGCAAAAGGTTTACTTGAAAACCTGATGAAACTAGAGATATTTGCCTTTGATGAATTCTGTTTAGCTATTGAAAGAATATTTTCCGATATATCATTTGCCATAATAACCGGCTTAATATCATTTAACTCAATATTTTCGAGAATAGACTGGTAAATATTCCTATCATAATCGAGCCAGTTTTTGAAGCAAAAATCTTTGCGGATCATGCCCGGAGGCATATTTCTTGCCATCATGGCTGCCTCAATGGCAAGAGTTCCAGAGCCAGTCATTGGATCAATAAAGGGAGTTTTATAATCCCACTCGCTTAAATAAATTAATGAAGCGGCAAGAACCTGGTTAATTGGAGCTTCTCCCTCCGATGTCCTATACCCCCTTTTATGCAAAGATTCACCAGAACTATCAAGCGAAACATTAACCTTTTTCTCCGAAACATGCACATTGATAAGAACAGAAGGATTATGGGTATCGACTTCGGGACGTTTGCTGTATTTCTCTCTGAACCTGTCAACAATTGCATCTTTGGCTAATTGTGCAGCATAAAGCGAATTATTGAATAAGGTTGACGATACAACAGCATCAATTGCAATAGAATGATGAAGGTTCAAATATTTTTCCCATTCGATATCGTGAAGAAATGAATAATATTGTTTTATATCCTCAATTTCGAAGGAATGAATAACCTTCAATATACGCAAAGCAGAACGAAGATAGATATTCGCTTTATATAACATAGCCTTATCTCCGGTAAAGCTTACCATCCGGCGTCCAATAACAATGTTATTTGCTCCAATTTTTTTAAGTTCGTCTGCCAACACCTGTTCTAATCCAAAGAAGGTTTTGGCAATAAGTTCAAATTCTTTTTCAGGTATCTTTTCCATCATTTTTTTAAATAATCATCAACAAAACGAATGGCATTTAAAACCCTTCGTTCATCAATACCAGTTACAATCTTGTAATTTAGTTTAAATTTTTCTAACTCTTCTTTATACTCAAAGAATAATCTTTCGCGGGCTTCTCCTCCATTTTCCCGAACATCATCTGGCACCCATTCTATATCGGTAGCACAAAGCAAATAAAGCGAATCGCCCGTTTCGAGAATTGCTTTATCAATCCATTCGGGATATTTACCTTTATACCATTTTAACCATATCTTGGTGATTATAAGGTATGTATCAAAAACAACAAGGGTATTAGCCTTATTTTTCATTTGTTTATATTGCCAATCGGCAATAACGAGAATATCCTCATATGTATATTTATGATTCAAGCCACTAATGTAACTCCTGGCATATTCCGGTACAACATACCCTTTATAATAATTGGCCAGAGCGGTAGCAATTGAAGTTTTTCCTGTGGATTCGGGGCCGGTTATTATTATTGAACGATTTCCTGTTGTTTCCATTGTTTTCTCCATTCAAAATAGCCAGTAATTGCAAGGACTGTATAGACAACAAATAATAAAGCGGTTGGATACAACATTTTATAAATATAAAGACCTATAGAAACAGCATCAACAACAATCCATATCAACCATTGCTCCAACATTTTCCGGGCGAGCATCCAGGTTGCAACAATGCTTGCTGCACCAATTAAAGCGTCGATAAACGGAACAGAGCTATCCGTATAGTTTTTTAATATAAAAGCTATAGCTACAAATAGAATCAGGGTAAAAAAAACAATGATAAATATGTAATTGGTAATCCTTGTTGATTCAATCTTTTACGAAATGTCCAATGAATCCATCCATAAACACTAACTATAACATAATACATATTTATGCCCATATCGGCATATAATCCGGAATGGTAAAAAACATATACATATAATACTGAGGTAATAAAACCATAATACCAAAGGAGTTTATTTCCCTCAACACTATATAAGATATATATAATGCCTGCAAGAGTAGCTATAATTTCTATATGATTGGTAACAATCCATAAAAAAGATTGGAAAATCTGGTGTTGAAATAACAGGTGATTAAATAGCCCCATCTATCATAGTAGTTCTGAACTATAAGAATCCCAATTCTTTAATACTTCAATGGCTTTAAGATATGTATCATTAGTAGTATTATAAATTTGGTAAAATTCATCTCTCCCGAATAAATCCCTTGCTACCAAAGCTTTAATCATAATCTTAATCTGAGTCCCCGAAATCTTTAAACTTTCCTCATCGTATTTAACTCCTTCTTTTGCTGCAAATGTTGTAAAACTCTCAAATATCTTTTCATCAACAAAAAAGGTTTTCTCATAGGTTTTAAATTCTTTGTATGTTTTTTGCATTTTAGCCCTGTTCTGATCGACATATTCAAGAGTGAAACGATTAAGAATACCCTTTCTGAGTATATCCCTGTAATAAACTGAATAATTGCTTGTATCAAAAGGCACAAATATATCTGGCATAATTCCTCCGCCACCGTACACTGTGCGGTGTTTCACCAAAGTCTGGTATTTCAAAGAATCGGGAAAATGGATACTATCTTTGGAAAGCAGTTGTCCATTATTATAACGCTGATATACTTCCAGTTCATATTTTTCAATACCTTCATTAAAAGGTTTTTGAATAAGTCGGCCTGAAGGAGTATAATAGTTAGCGACAGTGATTCGAACAGCAGATTCATCAGGAAGCATAAATTCTCGTTGTACAAGACCTTTTCCAAAAGAGCGACGTCCTATAACCAAACCTCTATCCCAATCCTGAACAGCACCCGACAAAATTTCGCTGGCAGAAGCAGAACCTTCATCGATAAGAATAATTATATTTCCTTTTTCAAATTTACCTTCTGAAGTAGACAAATAATCTCTCTTCTGACTGTTAATGCCTTGTGTATAGACAATCATGCGACTCTCAGGTAATAATTCGTCAGCAAGTTTAACTGCAGCATCTAAATAACCACCACCATTACTGGTCAGATCGATAATCAGATTCTGGGCATTTTTCGCCTTGAGTTTTGTTTCCGCTTCTTTAAATTCATCTACGGTTGTTGCTGAAAACCGGTTAAGCTTAATATAACCGGTATTGTCATTCAACATATAGGTTGCATCAATACTATAAATAGGTATCTTGTCGCGAATTATCTTAAAATCTATCAGTTCTTTTACATTACGCCGTAATACACTAATAGTAACCTCGGTACCTTTCTTACCTCGCAAAAGACCGAATACGTCCTCGTTGGTAAGACCAATATTTGCAATATTCTTTCCATCTACCATTATAATTTTATCGCCAGACTGAACACCTAATCGTTCAGATGGACCACCAGATATAGGAGCAATCACATAAAGCGTGTCTTTTAGAATGTTAAACTCAATTCCAATACCTTCGAAATTTCCTTCGAGTGGTTCACGCATTTTTTTGAGCTCATCGGCTGGAATATAGGTAGAATGCGGATCAAGGTCGCTAAGCACACCAACAATTGCTTTATCTATTATTTTTTCGGAATTGATCGAATCGACATAATAAGCTTCGAGGTAATCAAGAAATTTAGCAAACTTAAAAGCCTGCTTATAGGATTGACCAAAACAAACAGTCGAAGCCAATATAAAAATACTGGCTAAATAAAGCCTTGATTTAACTAAATTCACACTATTTCAGATTAGATTATTATTCTTCAATAAAATTAAACGGTAGTCCGGAAATATCGGATAATTCTTGTCCTGCTTCCCGAATCAATTCATCCTCGGAATCGACATACCAGTCTATTATAACACGCATTCCATCGTCGTGGAGATTTCCGACAATCCTGAAAATATCGGTTAAATAACGAATTGTAGACGAATTAAAATATGTAAGTTTTATTTCGATATTTAATGGTGCAGAAGTTGCCGGTCGTTGTGCTGAAAATTTTTCAAGCCAATTAATAACTGGCGAATAAAATTTATCAGCATTCTCAGGTCGTGAATTGCCTTTGATGGTAAAAAACAGTTCGTTAGGATCAAAAAAAACTTTTGGAGAATGATCTGTGCGTTCTATTAGTAAATTGTCCATCTGGATTAATTCTGTTAGTATTTTATAAATCAGTTTTAAGGTAATGAGCTAAGATAGGAAATAATAATGAATCTGAATGATATCATTCCCATTCTATTGTTGCAGGAGGTTTTGAACTTATATCATAAACCACTCTGTTAACACCTTTTACATTGTTAATTATTCTGTTTGAGATTGTTGCTAAAAATTCATAAGGTAAGTGTGCCCAATCGGCAGTCATTCCATCAGTTGAGGTCACTGCCCTGAGAGCAACTACACTTTCGTAAGTACGTTCATCGCCCATAACACCAACGGATTGTACCGGAAGAAGCATCGCTCCAGCCTGCCATACCTGGTTATAAAGGCTAAACTCCTTTAACCCTTCGACAAAAATGTCATCAACATCCTGCAACAGTTTTACTTTCTCGCGTGTTATTTCTCCAATTATTCTAATTGCAAGGCCTGGACCCGGGAATGGATGTCTGGATAATATATTCGGATCGATTTCTAAAACCATACCAACCCTTCGAACTTCGTCTTTAAACAATAGCCTGAGAGGTTCTATAACTTTTAGGTGCATTCTTTCCGGCAGCCCTCCTACATTATGATGAGATTTTATTGTTGCCGAAGGACCGTTTACCGATACCGACTCGATAACATCGGGATAAATAGTACCTTGTCCAAGCCATTTCACATTCTGAATCTTACGAGCTTCTTTATCAAACACTTCGATAAAGTTTTTTCCTATACTTTTTCGTTTTTTTTCCGGATCAGAAATTCCATCAAGATCGGAAAGAAAAATATCTTCTGCATCAACCCCTATTACATTAAGTCCCATGTGTTTGTATGATTCCAGAACCTTAGTAAATTCATTCTTCCGAAGCACCCCGTTATCGACAAAAATACATGTAAGTTTGCTGCCTATAGCCCGGTGAAGCAGAATTGCTGCTACTGTAGAGTCTACCCCCCCAGAAAGACCAAGGACAACATTATCGTTACCTATTGTTTCCTGGAGCCAGGATATTGTAGAATCGATAAAAGATGCCGGAGTCCAGTCCTGTTTGCATTTACAAATGTCGACCACAAAATTTTTCAAGAGAGTACTACCTTCAGTAGTATGGTATACTTCAGGGTGAAACTGAATCCCATAGGTCTCTTCACCCTGAATATGATAAGCACCAACATGAACATCGCGGGTACTTCCTATTATATTATATGTATCGGGTAAATTAACAATTGTATCGCCATGAGACATCCATACCTGAGTGTTATCCGATAACCCAACCAGAAGTCTTGATTCCTTGTTGACATATTCAAGGTTTGCCCTCCCATATTCTCTATGGTTTGATGACTTAACCTCGCCACCATATGCCTGGGCCAAATATTGAGCCCCATAACAAATTCCCAGAATTGGTAACTGACCTTTTACTTTTGACAAGTCAGGTTCCGGATGGCCGTTGTCTCTGACAGAACAAGGACTTCCAGATAAGATAATACCCTTTATGGATTTATCGGGAGTTATTGATTTATTAAAAGGTACTATTTCACAATACACGTTCAACTCACGTATTCTTCTGGCAATAAGCTGTGTATACTGTGATCCAAAGTCAAGAATAATAATTTTTTCTGGCACGACAGTTAATTTTTGCGACAAATATACTACTTTCCATTTCAATATAAACCTAAATAAACTTTGTTGAACTCCTATTTTCAGGTTGCTCAATAGTTCTTATATTTATCTAAATCTACTGATTATCAAAACAGAAACAGAAATCATATAGTTATAAGTTTTTAGTTCCATCAAAATAAAATATTGTTTTCAAATTCCGGACAAAGGGCATTAGTGGAGTGTAAAAAGAATCAGATTTTTATAACATCCAAATCTTCTGCCAGGTATGTCTCAGGAAAAATAAAGCGAGCTTCTGACAGCAAAGGAGAAAGGTCTTTGTATCGATTGGAAAAATGACCGATTAGCAATTTTTTAACATTTGCCTGGCGGGCGATCTGAGCTGCCTGATAGGCGGTAGAATGCCCTGTTTGTTTGGCTATCTTTTTTTCTGAATTGGCAAAAGTAGCTTCGTGATAAAGTAAATCAACATTTTTTACCCAATCAACAATACGTTCGTAATATGCTGTGTCAGAACAAAAGGCATACGATCTGGGAGGCGAAGGCGGAATAATAAGGTCTTTGTTGGCGATTATTGAACCATTTTCCATGGTATGATTATTACCTGCTTTA
>JAHEEB010000459.1 GCA_024640925.1 Bacteroidota bacterium
TTTATTTGCCACCATAATTTTCCCCAGTACAGGTATATTAATGAATCCTGAATCGGAAACTACGAAATTATCTACATAAGCCGTTGAAGGCGATACTTGCAAAGCATTATTAGTTGAAAAACCAAATAAATTTTCGGCATCTGTTAAGGCACTATAAAACTGAAAGTAAATAATATCATTTGGTTGAACTAAATATTCTGTTTCAACTGGTTTGTATTTTAATGTATCTGCAGAGTTTTTATTATGCTCATAAAAATAGACAAACCGTTTACTACTGCATGAAGTAAAGAAAATTAAAAACAAACAGACAAAGAGAAATATGATTCTAGTTAATTTCATATATGTATTCTTTAAATGCCATTTAATATTCTTTTACTTAATTATCTCCTTTTCCATAATTTTCTTTTTTCTTTTGTATGATAGTATTTATAATAATAATTATTACCATAGGTATTAAATGTCTTAATATCATTTATAACCAAAGCCAAATTCTCAATATTATTGCTTTCCTGAAGTTCTTCAATCAGATCGAAAACAGCTTTTCGGGTATAACGGGTTCTCACTAACATTAACGTTAGATCGGCTAGTTTTCCGATTATCATTGCATCGGCAACCATACCAATTGGAGGGGTGTCGATAACAATATAGTCGTATATTATTGTAAGTTCCTTAAATAATTCAACCAGTTTATTCTGACTTATTAACGTCATCGGATCTGGTGGTATGGGACCCGATTTAATAATATGTAAATTTTCAACAGAAGTATGTGAAATTATGCTTTCTTTTCCCGTTCTGTTTAGCAGATAATCAGAAAAACCAGGAGAAATATCCAAATCAAAAATTTTATGTAACATCGGCCTCCTGAGGTCTAAATTTAATAAAATGACCTTCTTACCCGAAAGAGCCATGGCTGAAGCCAGATTGGATGCACAAAATGTTTTTCCATCGCCACTTGCCCCGGAAGTAACAGAGATAATTTTTACTCCTGGTTCGGGTTTTAAGAATTTTAACCTTGTAAATAATTTATAAAACGATTCTGTTATGGGAGATAATGGATAATTAATAACCGGAAGTTCTGTTTCCAGGTCGGTATGGTATATTTTACCCAAAATTACACATCGTGTTTTAGAACGGATTTCATTGATATCGTCTACTCTATCTGAGAATTTCCTAAGAAGAATTATCAACGCTGCAGGAATTATCAGAGAAAGTATTAAAGCAATTCTCATATTATAACCTTTTCTTGGGCTCACCATCAGGCGATCCTCAAACCGTGGCGGATCAAGTACCCTTATTTTAGATACAGTTGACTCCTTTGCTAATATTGCTTCAATTCTTTTCTGTTGATAGATGTTATAAATATTTTCAGTTAATTTGAATTCCCGCTCAAAAGCAATCTTTTTCCGTTGGTCCTCTGGCAGACTTAATATCTGGGCTTCTGTATACCTCAGTTGTTTTATAATATCCGACTTTTTTAATTGCAATAGATTCAGTTCATTACCCAGTTGATCTATAAAAAGAGCCTTATTTACATCAATTTGCTGATCTATAAGTGTAATAGTAGGACTGTTTTTTGATTGGTTTTTCAATTGTACATCTCGTTCTATATTTAATCTATTCAGATTTTCTAATTGCTTCCCAAGGTTTTCATTCTGAAATAGTATTTCCGGAAATATAAAATTTTTGTTTGTTTTAGCCGTATCCATAAGTTTCAAAATATTTTTAATGGATCTCTCTCTATAATTAATCACTTCCAGTTCTTTTTCTATTTCATAATAATTTTGAACCATCATAGAATTATCGTCGGATAAAACAACATTAAAATTTCTTTTAAAATTAATCAGACTGTCCTCTGCGTTATTTAATTGAGTTGAAAGTATACCCATCTGTACATCAATATACTGAATAGTTTTTATCGCCATTATGTTTCTGATATTTATATCATTCTGAATATAAAGTTCACAAAGCTTATTGAGGTAATTAATAGACTGGTACAAATTTTCATCAACTAACGAAAGCTTTATAATATTCTGACTTGTTGGATCTATCTCTACTTTAAGTTTATCTGCAAATTCAGATGCTAGAGAATATTTACTTTTAAATGTAACAGCAAACCGCTTATTAATTACTTCGCTTAAATCGGTTATTCCATCAGATAACTTTATTGTAAAAGAAAATTTTTTATAAATGAATTTTTGTCCGACTTTTAGCACCTTTGTAATATCGTAATTACTGTTAATATTAACTTCAACGGTATTTGCATCAATTATTCGAATTATAATTTCTTTTTCTGGTTCAAAGAAATCGTTACTATCGATATTTATATAAAAAGGTAAATCACTATATAGACGGCTTTTAAAGAATTTTCCCCCCTTTTTAAGTTCGAAACATTGGTAATTTAAATTCAATGCTTCTATTGTTTCTTCTGCAAGTTTCTTTGATTTAAGAATTCCAATTTCTTTATTTATTGGATTTACTCTGTTAAAATCAATACGTGTTCCGATTATTTGAGAGTTAGAAACAGGATCCGATAAATCATCACCTATAACAATGTTACATGATGTTCTATATACAGGGGTAATTAATTCATTATATGTCTTGGCAACAATCAATGCAAATAATATAGAGACAGGGAACCAATACCATTTTGCGAGAAAAATGCCGAGAGTTTTCTTTAAATCCGACTGTTCTGACAGATTTGGGTTTGAATTGGTAGAATTATTCATTTTATGAAAGAAAATTTAACCTTTCCTCCTTTCAGAATCGTGAAAACGAGGTAAATAGTTATTGTCTATTAAAATTAGTAAATCCGACATATTAATTTACTTATTATTTCTTTAACTATTCTATTTTTTTCAAAAAATCTATAAATTAAGCCTTAAGCTATATTCCTTAGGTTGCACAACTGATTATTTAACTCAACTGATTCCAATTTAAAAAGTTATCTTTATAGAGTGGCATCGTGACCTTAGTTATTCGAGTATTGCATGGAAGATACCCAGATAAAACACACACCCCACAAACGTTTGACAACTACTTAAACATTCTTTCTCTTTAAGTTAAAGACATTGAACACTATATATCCTCTTTCAAAAAATTTTTCTAATATTTTTTTTATTAAAAAACCAGCTTGAAAAAATCAAAATATTTAATTATATTTGATAATAGACCATAAAAAATCGTCAAATACAAACAATGTGACTGACGGGGCGAAGCTGTAAGAATTAGCTTATGGCAAAGATTTGGTATATAAAAAATGAAGAAATCTTAATCCCCTATAAAATTTTATATCTTAAGTTCGTAGTAAATCTTTTTCTTCTATTCACCTTAATAAACTCTCAAATCTCAGTAATATGGCCTACCAACATACCATACAGCCAAAAGACAATTTTTTTGATTTACGCTTAAAAGAAATCTGGCTCTATCGTGATTTGCTGATGCTTTTTGTGCGTCGTGATTTTGTAGCTAAATACAAGCAGACTGTTTTAGGGCCAATATGGTTTTTAATACAACCATTGTTTCAGACAATAATAATGGCTGTTGTCTTTTCCGGTATGGCAAAACTTTCTACCGATGGAATACCTCCAATTTTATTTTATCTGGCAGGGGTAACATCATGGAACTATTTCGCAAACTGTCTAAGGGCAACTTCCAACACATTTACCGCAAATGCTTCGCTTTTTGGCAAAGTTTATTTTCCAAGAGCTGTCACTCCAATTTCAATAATAATAAGTAACCTCATCCAGTTTGGAATTGGACTTTTTCTATTCTTACTATTCTATCTGTATTTTCTATTAAAAGACATGCCAATACAACCGAATATTGCTTTATTACTATTGCCAGTTATAATTGTCATTATGGGTTTTATGGGATTGGGACTGGGAATGCTTGTTTCTGCCATGACCACAAAATACCGCGATCTGCAATACCTTGTTGATTTTGGAGTTCAATTGCTAATGTATGCAACTCCGGTTATCCTGCCATTATCGATTGTACCTGAAAAATACAAGATAATTATGTTGCTTAACCCAATGACTGGAGTAATAGAGACTTTTAAATACGGTTTCTTTAGACATGGAACATTTTCTTGGAATTTGCTCCTTTATTCAGGAATATTTACGCTTTGTATATTTATCCTGGGATTGCTAGTATTTAATAAGACAGAAAAAAATTTTATGGATACTGTTTAAAAAAGAGGTGAAACCATCAAGATAAACAGTTTAACTAAATGAAACCCATAATAAAAATAGAAAACCTCTCAAAACAATATCGCCTGGGCACAATTGGCACAGGCACTTTAAAAAATGATCTTAAACTCTGGTGGTATCATATGCGTGGTAAAGAGAATCCTTTTCTTAAAATTGGTGAAACCAACGATCACAGTAAGAGAGGAAATTCTGAATATGTATGGGCGCTAAAAGACATCAATCTGGAAGTTATGCCCGGTGAAGTACTTGGCATAATCGGGAAAAACGGTGCAGGAAAATCAACTCTGTTAAAAATACTCTCAAAAGTAACAGGCCCAACTACAGGTAAAATTCATTTTAACGGTCGTATAGGCAGTTTACTTGAAGTAGGTACCGGTTTCCACCCCGAACTTACCGGCCGGGAAAATATCTTTTTAAATGGCGCAATCCTTGGAATGACAAAAGCTGAAATTCGAAGTAAACTTAATGAGATTATCGAATTTTCGGGTTGTGAGCGGTATATCGACACGCCAGTAAAACGTTATTCTTCTGGAATGACCGTTCGTTT
>JAHEEB010000460.1 GCA_024640925.1 Bacteroidota bacterium
ATTTTTGTTCCGATTCGATACCTAAATATCTTGCTGTTGCACCTGTTGCTATAATAACCGATTCTGCCTCAATAACCTTTTTCTCATCGACAACCAGTTTTAGGGTTTCTCCAGAAAAATCAACATCTGTAATAATTCCCCAGCGAGCATCAGTACCAAATCGCTGAGCTTGTTTTTTTAAGTCTTCCATCATTGCTGGTCCTGTTATTCCTGCAGGGTAGCCCGGAAAGTTTTCAACTTCGGTAGTGGTTGTTAACTGCCCTCCGGGTTGAAGCCCCTCATATAAAACAGGCTTCAGGTTAGCGCGAGCAGCATAAATAGCTGCTGTATAACCTGCAGGCCCTGAACCAATAATTAAACATTTCACCTTTTCGATGTCACTATTACTGACGACCTTTACTTTTTCGCTTTTAAGGTCGTCAAGAGGTTTAAATAAACTCATATTTCGTGTAATTAGATATTAATTTCATTTTATAAAATAATCATATTCACTATAAGTCAAACCAAATCTATTGACTACGATTTAAACAATCGGTTTTCAGAATTGTTGACCGAATTTTGAATTCAGGTCGGAAATTATTTATTTTCCAACGAATAAAAAAGAGGTGTGGATAAATGGTTTGTAACTTATATTAACTGAATCTGTTTATCATTAACATAAAATGAAAGAAGCAATCTGCTATTTTTCTGCAAATTGCTTCGGTTCTGCTTCATTATTTAGTTAAGGTTTATTCTTTTACAAACATAAATTGGTGTAAAGCGTTGTTCTGATCAACAATTTTAATACTATAAATTCCTGAATTCATCATATCAACATTAATTGAAGTAGAGCCAGATTCGTCAGTAAGCAGACTTCGACCTTCAAGGCTAAAAACAACAACCTGTTTAACTGTAAAATCAGTATTTATATTCAAAACATCCTTAACTGGGTTAGGATACAAACCAATAGTCTGAATGTCAGTACTATTAATTACTAATCCAAAACCGGCAACTACAAATTCTCTTGTTGCAGTTACACCACTACCATCGTTAGCTGTTGCAGTTATAATGACAGCTCCATCGCCAACAGCAGTTAATGCTCCACTGGCATCTACAATTGCTACTAAATCATTATTTCCACTCCATGAGACAGTTTTATTGTTTGCATTTGTTGGAGTAACAATAACAGAAAGGTTTGCTGTCGGTGAAGTTTTGGATAAATTTTCATTATCCGTCAGAATAGATAAATCTGTAACCAGAACTAAGTTAGTATCTTCGATAAATTCGTACCGCCATAGTTCATCGCCATATCTGGCATTGCCTCCTGTTAAGATAAATGCATCTCCCAATTTAACGATTTCTGAAGCATTTAGCTGTATAGTATCGGAATCAAACATCCTTTCGTGTTTTCCACTCACATTATTAAGTCTGCAAAGTTGGGTACTATATTTATCATTAAACAAATGATTAGGATTATAGTACAATACATCATCAATTGTTTGGCCCATATCAAGCAAAATGCCAGCGGTACCAGGGAAAAACTCTTCCTGTATAATGGTACCTTCTTTTGTACCGTCAGTTGTCCATAGTTCGGTTCCGTTCTCCGGCGATATGGCTGCAAATATGAGCGTATCTTTTAATACAACTTCAAAACCACCATTTCCGTGCTTTTCACCTGGATTTATGTCTTTTACCAAATATACACTATCACCATCATACGACCAAAGTTCAGAACCATATGCTACACTAGTACTCCAAAAATAAATATGAGTACTTGTTGCAATTTTATGGTCGGGATCTAAAGCATATCGTTCATCAACAATATCTGTTAGTCGTATAGCTGAAGTTCCCGTTGTTTTCCACAATTGAGGCCCTAAAGTATCTGTTCCTGTAAAATATACCTCATCTTTAAAAACGACAAAACTGGGAGGGTATATACCTCCAGCCTTAACATCATCATAACATTTATATGTGCCTTCGACAGTGCCATCGGAACGAAATAAGCCTTTACCCCAGCTTGTAAAGAAATACACCAACTTTCCATCACTGAATAAATGAATCGGGTATATGGTTGGACCTGTTTCTTCCAAATCTTTCACCATATATGTACTCTCCTCAGTGCCTCCAGAGCGCCATAATTCCGGTCCATGAATCCCATCTTCAGCACTTAAAAACAAGATTGTATCCAGAACTACTAAATTTGCCAAAGTTGAACCAAATTCACCACTATGAATATCTTTTACCATAACTGTGCCCTCCGGTGTGCCATCAGTTTTCCATAACTCCCGACCGTGTACTCCGTCATCGGCAGTAAAAAAAGCCTGGTTGTTACAAACCACAAAATTTCCGACAACAGAACCATGTAAAGGATTAATTTCCTTTAACATGAATGTACCTTCAGGAGTTCCGTCTGTAACCCAGGGTTCAACATTACCTTGTTTATCACAAGCTTTAAAGACAACTCTATCATTTATAAGAGTAAGATAAATAATGTATGAGCTTCCTGAGCCATACTTTATATCCTTCAGTAAAGTCAGTTTTTGTCCATTTGCTGAAATAAATACAGCAATCAAAAAAATTAATGTAGTAAAAAATGATTTTGGTTTCATGGCAGACATTTTTGGTTATCAAACTATACTTTTTGTTAATCTAATGAACAGGTAGAAGAATTTTTGGGAACCCTTTATTCTTTCATAAAAATTGCGGTGAGAATTAAAAAATAAAAAGTGAGTATAGATGAGAATTGATAATTAATGAAGGCAAAAACTATACCACGAAATTATTCAAAACCAATGAAAAATAAAGTTTTTTCAAAATAAAACACACTTCTTCTAATTAGAAAAATAATCTCGGCTAAATTTACAATTCAACTGTTAATAAATCAGATGAAAAAATCTTTATTCATTATCATCACAATAGCAACAGCTATTTCCTGCAAAAATGAAGTTAAAATACCGGGCATGAAAATTTCACCATACTCTCCACCAATAAGCTATGAAAAAGCTGGTAAGCGAGCAGATTCTTTATTGTTATTGCTTTCTCTTGATGAAAAAATTCAATTAATTGGTGGATTTAATATGTTTTATTCAAAGGGGTATGAAAAATATGGAATTCCTCAAATTTATATGTCCGATGCAACACAAGGAATACATATCAGGAAATACATACCTGATCAATTAAAGAAATCAACATCATTTCCATGCCCAATACTTCTTGCCTCCACTTGGAACACTGAACTAGTTAGTAGTTACGCAAAAGCAATTGGCGAAGAATGCCGTGCTGGAAATATAGGTGTTTTGCTTGGTCCGGGGATGAATATATACCGGGTATCGCAAAACGGACGAAATTTTGAATATTTTGGTGAAGATCCTTATTTGGCTGCAAGAATAATAGAAAATTATGTTGTTGGAGTTCAAAGTACAGGTACTATTGCCACATTAAAACATTTTTTATGCAACAACAACGAATATCACAGGAGAACAACCAATGTGGTAGTCGATGAACGCACCCTTCATGAGATATATATTCCTGCGTTCAAGGCAGGAATTGATGCCGGAGCCATGGCTATTATGACATCATACAACCAGATTAACGGTGAATGGGCTGGACAAAGTGAATATGTAATCACTAATCTCCTGCGAAAACAATTGGGATATAAATGGCTTGTAATGTCTGACTGGTGGTCGACATGGGATCCTGAGAAAACAATCAAATCCGGCCTGGATCTTGAAATGCCTGGTGGAGGAATTAAAGAGAATCCATACCTCAGTAATCTTGGTGATATTTTTGTTAAAGACAATGCGAAAGAACTCATATTGCAAGGAAATGTCAGCGAGAAAGATGTAAACCGCATGGCAAAAAGCATTATTCGCACATATATTGCTATGGAATTTTTTGATAAACCGATACGAGACACCAGTTTTCTTGAAAAGTTTCCTGAGCATAACCAGGTTGCCATTCAAACAGCCAGAGAAGGAATCGTTCTGTTGAAAAATGAGAATAAATTGCTTCCTATTAAAAAATCATCTGTGAAAAAAATAATAGTAACCGGTCAATTTGTTGACAGGTTGCCTTATGGAGGTGGTGCTGCCCAAGTAGAGGGTTACGATACTGTCACAATGCTTGAAGCATTAAAAAAAGAATTCGGAGATAAAATTGAATATTTGTCTGCACCAGGCATGAATGAACTAAAAAATGCCGATTTTGTAATACTCAGCATCGGATCGCTTGATAAAGAAAGTATGGATCACACCTTTAATTTTCCTGTACAGACCGATAGCCTGGTTATGAACACAGTTGCCTTAAATAAAAATACAATTGTAATTGTAAATTCGGGAAGCGGGAGAAATATGACAAAATGGAATAATTCAGTACCTGTTATTCTTTATGCCTGGTATCCGGGACAGTCTGGCAACATTGCCCTTGTCGAGATTTTAACAGGTAAAGTTAATCCTTCGGGTAAATTGCCTGTAACCATTGAAAAGAAATTTGAAGATTCACCCGGATTCGGATACCTGCCCGAAGGGACCGTGTTAAATTCAGATTGGGACAACGACATGGACATGAAGGTTCCAATCAATACCATTCAATACAAAGAAGGAGTTTTTGTCGGATACCGCTGGTACGAATCAAAAAATATAGAACCTCTTTATTGCTTTGGTCATGGTCTTTCATATACTACTTATGAATATTCGAATTTGAATGTACCTTTAAAATCGATGAAAAAAGGAGATACAATAATTGTTGAAGTAACCATTAGAAATT
>JAHEEB010000461.1 GCA_024640925.1 Bacteroidota bacterium
TATTAAAGTTACCTGCACCATCGTATTTAAAATCGATTACCTGATTTCCGGCAGAATCGATAAAACCATATTTATTGCTTAACATAACCCATGCAAATCCATCGGAGAAAAATCCGCATCCGTCGAATTTACATGATATAACAAGTTCACCGTTTTTATTGGAATATCCCCACAATCCATTATTATAATAGGGCAAAACTTCAGCAACTTTGAATTCCTTAAGTTTTAGGGGAGGAGTAGTATCAAAGACAACCATATCAAAAGATTTGGCTGCATCTGTACCAGAATGGTCTGACCTACATTGAAAAAGAATTACTAAAAAAAGGAATAGAACAAATCGATAAGAAAGTCGCATTGTTACCATATTATATAGAGAATGTTTACAGTAAACAAATATAATAATTAGAAATTCATTTAAGAATAGGAGTAAATATCGAAGTTAATTACTTAACCGGAAAATTATACCTTAAAATAAGAAACGCTTTCCTTTAGCAACTTTGCCTGGTTAGCAAGTTCAGCCGCACTTGATGCCATTTGTTCTGATGATGCTGCATTTTGTAATGTAACTTTATTAAGCTGTTCCATCGCATTGGTTACATATGTAGAACCAGTGTACATTTCCATATTGGCAGCAGCAATTTCTTGTACTAATCTGGAAGTTCTTTCTATTTCAGGTACTATATCTGATAGCTGTTTTCCGGCTTTTTCCGAAACTTCAACACCAGATTTGGTTAAACGGTCTATATCATCAGCAGCTATCTTACTTCTTTCTGCTAATTTTCTTACTTCTTGAGCAACTACAGCAAATCCTTTGCCGTGTTCTCCTGCTCTGGCGGCCTCAACAGCAGCATTTAGAGCTAAAATATTAGTCTGAAAGGCAATATCGTTAATTATGGAGATTTTTAGGGCTATCTCCTTCATAGAATTTACGGAGATTTCAGATGATTGATTGCCTTCTTTAATTCCCATGGCTACCTGAGTAGCTATTTTTTCGGTTTGTTGAGAATTGTCAGAATTTTGTTGAATTTTAGAACTAAATTGTTCGATAGTAGAAGAAACTTCCTCGACCGATGATGCTTGCTCAGATGCTCCTTCAGAAACTTGTTGTGAGTTTGAATTCATCTGTTGCGATGCAGATAATATATTTTCAGCGCCAATAATGATATTAGAAACAATTTCTTTAAGCTTTTCCTGCATATTATGTAACGACTGAGCCAGGATTCCTATTTCATCCTTGAGCTTAACATCAAGACTGGTTCTCAGATCTCCGTTAGAAATAGTTTGTGCAAAATTAGTTGCACCTATTACATTGTTGATAATAGGATTAAGAATGCGTGTTAAACCAAGAAACAATAATATAATAGCAGCAATTACGCTAATTAAAACTATAATTAATAACCTTCTGATTAAAACATTTATATCCCTCTCATAAATTGATACACAAATGTAACTCTCATAGGGTTCAAAGTATTTAAAATACTGGTACTTCCATTTACCATCCTTGTTTTCAGGCCATAAGTATCGCGATTTAAAATCAGTTGGTTTTGCCGAAATCAGTTGTTTATAAAAATTAGTTTGTGAAACATTTTGATTTTCCATTTCGGGATGAATGATCAAATCTCCATCTTTGTTCATTAGAAACGGGTAGCCACGTATATAATATTTCTTATTGGTAAATACCTCTTTTAAAAAAGCATAATCTTTTTCTTTTATTCCAACATATAATATTCCTTTTATTGTTCCATCAAATTTTATTGGCTTATAAGCGGTCAAATACCAGTCATCCACCACAAATGCTCTTCCATGGTATGTTTCTCCGTGTTCTATCGTCTGAATTACTTCCGACGAATTTGGAATATACGTACCGACTGCCCGTTGCCCGTCTAATTTTAAGACATTTGTTGAGATTCTTAAATAACCGTCTTCTATTTTCTGAAATATTGTAGCTGTTTCAACCGATTTCTCCTTTATCAAATCAACTATTTCAAAATTGTTATATAGGGGTTTGCCATTAATTTCCCAACTTGGAATCTGGTATATCTTTTCTTGTTTCGATATTTGATCGACTCCTTTAACCGAAATAACTGATTTGGTTTCTACAAGCTTCCCTGCTGTGTTTAAAATATTCTCAGCTAAATTCAAAGATATATTAACGGTTGCCTGCTTTAAATGAACATGATCGTTAAGAATTTCATAGAAGTCGTTCAAATGGCTTATCATCCGATCGTCAACTTCTTTGATAAGGGCATTTTTTTGCGTCTGATAAATTACTATACCCAAAACTGAAAAAACAACAACTGATATAATAATTGTTGTCAGGCGAATTTTAGTTTTTAATTTCATGTCTTGTAGTTTAAAATTTTGAGATTTCAGAACTACTGACTGTTAACCCTAAGATTTGTCTATCAATACATCTTGGGTTTATTTAAATTTAATCATTTTCAGGAAGATTACCTTAAAAAAAAGTGATTTAAAATTAATTTGGCTTTATTCAACCGTATTATCTGAGACTAACTTCCTTTTTACTTTAATAAAATAGATGCCTGTTAAAATGTAGCAAATTAGCGTAATGAGCGAAAATAGTTGCATAACATGAACCAATCCGATAGCATCTTTGAAAAAACCAATAATAAAATTTCCAATCGTTTGTCCAACACCAAAAAAAGTACTCCAAATGATAGATTGCGCTGTTGCGTGTCGTCCCGGTGGTACAAGCTGATATAAATATTCAACGGCACCAACCAGAAAAAAAGAAAAAGAGATTCCCTGAATTAGGCACACAAATAGTGCAACGTGAGGGTTAGGAATGAACCCATATAAAACCATCCTGACAACCATTGCTATGATTGAGATACTAATCACTTTTTTAGCACCAAGTTTGACTAATAATCTATTTCCAATAATAAAAAAGGGTAGCTCACTAAAAGCCTGAATCGCATAGGCCATACCAATTGTACTGTTTGAGGCGTTTAACTCCTTAAAATAAAGATTCAGGTAAGAATTCACAGGAGAACATGCGATACCATAAAAAGTAAGAATGCAGATAAAAATTAAAAGGGGTTTGTTTTTAAGCAATTCTTTTATTGGCATTGATTGGAAATGTGGCCGATAAATTGTTTTTCTTTTTTTTGTAGTATAGACAAATGGGATAACAAAGAGTAATAAAATAGCTGATAAGGGGAAGACATATTTTATATCAATTTTTGTAAAAAAATATCCTCCGATAATAGCGGATATTGCCCATCCAAGAGAACCCCAGAACCGCAGGCTCCCATAGGAGTGATTTGTATCTGATTGTGAGTATTGAACAGCAAGAGCATCGGTAAGATGCCCAAGCGGATGATAAAAGAAAGTGAGAATGGGCATATAAAAGAGAAGAATCCAGAATAAATGAACATTACCTAAAAAGAATAAACCAATAGCCGAAATAATAAGCAGATACCTCATTGTAGGCCGGATACCTTGTTTATCTGCTAAAATTCCCCAAAAGGTTACAGCTACCACTATTGTACCTTGAAAAAGAGCATTTATTGTCCCGATTTCAACACCATTCAGGCCTATTTTATCGAGGTAAATATTGTAAAAAACACGCCAAAAGGCAAATGCCATATACATAATCACATATATGGCTTTAATTTTATTTGCTGTCATTTAATAAATCCAAGTCTTAATCACCATGTGAAGGTCGGAAAAATATAAAGGCGAAAATAATGAAAAGAACAATTACCTTTTATCAAATATCGTATTTGTTGAGTCGAGATAAGCTTTCTCTCAACATTCCATTTCTTGTTTGCTGTTAAAAAATAATCAAAAAAAAACCGTAAAGTTTTTTCTAAAATATAATTCAGTGCCTTCTCTTTAAAGAGACAAACAAATGCCTGACGACACATATCCGGAAAATTTACAGACCTGATAAAATCAGGTTATTACAGATTCAATAACAATAAGGAAGAATAAAAAAGGTATAATTCATTCACCGAGTTCTTTTTTACTGAGTCTGGAAACCTGTGTAATCTTAAAATTGCGGATACCTTTTTTTCTGATAACCTTTTTAAGTGTTTCCTGGTCAGGTGCAGAAATATATTCCTTTTCACCTTCTATTATTACTTCAAACCTTCTTTTATTTAAGTAGCGAGGGTTATGAAGATTTTCCTGGTGTTCCTGCGGAGAGAAAAGATCAAGTTTTAACTGTCCATCATCAATGTGCTTTAGTATTATCTCATCAGGACTAAACCAGATTTCCTGGTACTCAGCAAAGCCATTTTTAATTCCCTTTACTACTTTTATTTTGTAATTTCGCTCTCCTCTGGGATTAAAATCTGTTATAGAAAGCCAAATACTCTTCCCCTTTTTATTGGTTCCTTTCGAATAATGGACAGATGTTTTCTTTATTTTGGCTTTCAGGGTTTTCATCAATGTTTTGTTATTTCTAAAGAACAAATTTAAAGTAAGTACAATTAACTTTTATAATTCAATTTGTTTTTGAAACGTATACTTATCCTGTTAATAAACTTTTCAATTATTTCAGGATCAATTTTACAGATAAATTTTGCATCCTTTTTCTCCAATCAGGCCGTTTTGGTGAGGGTGGTGAAGTTAAATAGAATTGTGGAAAATTCTTATTGCTTTTAGGGTTATTTGATTTTTTACTATATATAATAGGTGTAGAAAAACTTTATTGAGATTTGTCAATAGACTTACAAAATTTGAGAGAATCAAAAAAGGCATTATCTGTGAGAAT
>JAHEEB010000462.1:0-3561 GCA_024640925.1 Bacteroidota bacterium
TTCGAGGCGCAATATGCATTTCCTTTAAGATATGCTTCCTTACCAGCAATAGAACCTATATTGATAATATGTCCCTTCTTCCTTGAAATCATAGAGGGCAATACAGCCTTAGTCACATACATCAGACCTTTCACGTTAATATCAATCATCATTTCCCAGTCATCAAGATTGGCATCCTGTGCCAAATCGAGTCCGTGGGCATTTCCTGCATTATTAACCAAACAATCTATATTTTTCCATTCATCAGGAAGAGAATTAATTGATTCGAAAACAGACTCCCTGTTTCGAACATCAAAAACCAACTTTATAGATTTTGCTGATTTATTTAATTCTTTTTCAAGTTTTTGTAATTTCTCTTCCCTACGTCCACAAAGAATTAAATCATAACCGTTTTTTGAAAATAAAAGGGCTGTGGCATACCCTATTCCAGATGAAGCGCCTGTAATTAGTGCAATTTTGTTCATGTTCAATCTATTCACTATTAATGGACTATTTCGATATTGGTGCGGCGTAAGCTCTTACATCATCACCTGTTATTTTTTTATCGCAAAGTATAATGAGACGCTCAACCACATTTCTGAATTCACGGATATTCCCAGTCCAATTTATTGACTTAAGTGCTTCAATTGCATCCTGCGTAAATTCTTTTTTAGGTTGTCCATATTCCCCGCAAATCGATTCATTAAAATGATCAGTAAGCATAGGAATATCTTCTTTGCGGTCGTTTAAAGAAGGTACATATATCAATATTACACTAAGCCTGTGATATAAATCTTCGCGAAATGTTTTATCATCTATTTCTTTACGCATATCCTTGTTAGTAGCCGCAATAACACGGACATTAATATTAATATCTGTATCGCTTCCTACTCTGCATATCTTATGTTCCTGCAAAGCTCTAAGAACCTTAGCCTGAGCAGCAAGGCTCATATCACCAATCTCATCGAGAAATATAGTTCCCCCTTCAGCCTGTTCAAATTTTCCTTTTCTTTGTTTGATTGCCGATGTGAAAGCTCCTTTTTCATGTCCGAAAAGTTCACTTTCTATAAGTTCCGAAGGAATTGCGGCACAGTTCACTTCAACAAATGGTCCTGATGCCCGGTTACTTTTGTCATGTAACCAACGAGCCACCAGCTCTTTACCAGTTCCATTGTCGCCTGTTATTAATACACGGGCATCGGTTGGAGCTACCTTATCAATCATATCTTTCACCTTTTGTATGGTAGAAGACTCTCCAACCATTTCGTATTTCTTACTAATCTTTTTCTTCAACCTCTTTGTTTCCTGTACCAAATCTTTTCGTTCCAGGGCATTTTTAAGTGTTACCAACAACCTGTTTAAATCCAATGGTTTTGCAATAAAATCATAAGCACCTTTTTTAATTGACTCTACAGCCGTTTCGATTGTTCCATGTCCGGATATCATAACAATCGGAACATCGTTATTTATTTCTGTTAATTTCTGAAGAACCTCAATACCATCCATTTCAGGCATTTTAATATCGCAAAAAACCAAATCGACCTTATTCTGTTTGAATAAATCAATTCCGATCAATCCGTTTTCAGCTAAGAAAACCTCGTGATTTTCGTATTCCAGAATATCTTTCAGTGTGTTTCGGATACTTTTCTCGTCGTCAATTACTAATATGTGTGCCATAAATAAGTTGTTACGTTAAAAAAGTTCAAATACTGCTCCTTCTTTCAAGGAAAAATTAGTCTGTACAATCTTCTGAAATGAATGGAAGTTAAGTATAAATTTAACAAAAAGACTTGCTAAAACAATCGTTTCAATCCTCATAGGTTCGAGTCCCTTCATCTTCTCTCTTTCTTCGCTTGTTGACCTGATAAGTAAATTGTATAGATTATTAAACTGTTCAAAAGAAATAATTGCGGATTGGGCTTCCAGTGCCCCTTCCAATTCAATTACTTCCTTACTATTAATTATTGTTACAAATGTTTCAAATGAACCAGAAGCACCAACAAGTGTGCCAATTTTATAATGGTTCAGAATCTCCTTTAAATCGAACAAGTTTTCTGTAAGAAAATTATTTATTTTTTCTATTTCTTCTATCGTAATCGGATTTGATGGATTAAAACGCTGAATTAACCTGGTTATACCCAAGGAATAACTTTTCTTCCAGAATATTCTATCCATATCTGCAACAACGAACTCATTACTCCCACCACCAATATCAAGAATAAGGAATTTTTGGTTATAAAGATTAAGCGCTTGCCTTGCCCCAAGGTAGATTAATTCGGCTTCACGATCGCCGCTAATTATCTCCACATCAACTCCGGCAATCTCTTTTACCTTTGCCAGAAAAGCATATCCGTTTTTGGCTGATCTCAAAGCTGATGTTCCAAATGCCTTTATTCGTTGGACATTAAATTCTCTTATTGTACCAATGTGCTCAAGAATAGCGGCAATTCCACGTTCAAAGGCTGAAGATATTATTTCCCCTTCGTTAATTCTTCCTTCGCCCAATTTAACATGGAGCTTTCGATTTACAAGAATTTTATATTCCGATTTTGATAAAAATTCAACTATCAAAAGATTAAATGTATTTGTACCTAAATCGAGAATTGCTGCACGCTTCATAAATACTGCTTTACTCTTCAAAAGTAATGAAATGAAAGATTCTCTGCCCGCTATTATAAAATAATTAGTCCAAATTAGTTTCAACAAACAAACTTTTATAAATTGTGCTTCTCAGCTGACTCAATATGAACAGAAGGATTTTGTTTGTTATTTTAGTTTTTATAATCAATGCTTGTAAAGTACAGCAAGAATATGGAAAATATTCTGATTCTTCGGATCAAAAAAAACAGCACAAAGCTGACAGCTGTTTATCAATAACCATTTCAAGCAATGATTTATCGGAGGATCTATCTCCTTTGTCAACAGGAAACGATGAATTATTGTTTCTTCTTTACTCAGAATCAGATTCAAATAATAGTCTCGAACTTCTAATCGATAAAAGCTTTATCTTCGATAGCGTTATCCATAAATTTAACATAATCAAGAACATCAATATTAACAGTGATCTAATCCTTTTTTTAATTGAAGTAGATACAAAAGAAAATTCCATTCAGATTGAACCTGTAATCAGAGCCTATCATTCAGAAATTTCAAAGGCTGCAGAACAAGGAAATGCCACAAAAATTAGTGAATATCTTGGTGATAATGATTTATTAGGAACCTATTCATTCCATAAAAAAGAAATTGCACAAAAGAAAATTGTAAATTTCAATGGGATTAACCTTTTTGATTCATATGAATATCAAATAGAATTTGAGCTAAAAATGCAGCTTTAATGAAAAAAAATTGTCGGTACTATTTGAGATAATATCTTTTTGCTAGTTTTACACATCAATCAGGTCACAATTATAGAAGAATTATGAAAAAAGCAACCTTATTATTTGTCATGGTTTTCAGTGTTATTTCGTTAACAAAGGCACAAGAAGTTACCGAATCAATTACAAGTGATTTTTTTAGCAACTTTGCCATTGATCCGGGTACAGCATACTCTAAACTTTTTGCAGGAAGTTTATGGATAACACC
>JAHEEB010000462.1:3571-4734 GCA_024640925.1 Bacteroidota bacterium
TTTTTAAATGGTATAGGTAGTTACATCGGATATTAACAAATCACTACGAAAAAAATTGGTGAAAGCTATATGCTGAAAAGCTTTCTAGTAAAATATGCAAGACAACCATTGAGATTTACTTTTATTCTTTATAAACCTAATGATAAGTGGGTTATCCAAAATTTTTCATGGGATTCAGCATTAGAGGATGAACTCTATAATGCATCAAGTTTAAAATAATCTTCTTACTTATTGAGCAAAGAAAAAGTTGTTCAATTCGTAAATATCATCAGAAGTAAGCTCTGAATCGAATTCGAAAAAATTATCAATTGCATTCATCATTTCATCGAACGTGATAATGCCATCGGAATCCACATCAACTTTTGCAAACTTCTCTGGTATTGCTTTTGTCCCTGCTTGTTTGTAATTTGAGTATGATGATGGTGTTCTCACATACCGGGTAACTTCCGAACGTGGCACTGCATTTGATTGATCAAGCAAGGCTGCTAAATCTTCTTTCGATATCTCTACTCCTCTGTTGTCTACGAAAGCCCCATAACGGGAATTTGGTTCGTCATCCTGGAAATTTGGAATTCCATCTCTGTCATCATCAAGAGGACAACCTAACGTGTCTGTTTCAACTCCCCAAGGTGTGCCCGGACAATCATCATAGCCATCAAAATATCCATCAGCATCTTCATCGCCCATAAGTGTAGGATCAAATTCAATGTCAGCGAAAAGTTTTTCCCACTTCAGCGTTTTATCACTTGAGAATAAGTCGAGATGAAGTGACATATAAGAGAACATAAAATTATCATTCCCTTTTTCACCAATAACTCCTGATGTATTTTTAGTACTTACATGATCGATATTGTCGGTAAAAACAAGATGATATTGAGTACCTACGCGAAATAATACCCTGTCGGCCAACCAAAAATCAAGACCTACATCCACCGGTAATCCAAAAGAATATTGTGAATAATCTCCTTGTCCCCAGTTAATTTCACGCAAACTGGTTTCATAGGTATAATCGCGTTTAACCAAAGGAGCATTGCTGTTTCCAGCTTCTGGTAAACTTCTTATGGAACCATCGCTCCAAAAGTTATATGTTACCTCTTCTCCTCCAATTGTTGTAGACAAATCGGTACGTGAGTTAAAAGTAAAGGTTTCTAAACCAAGTGAAA
>JAHEEB010000463.1 GCA_024640925.1 Bacteroidota bacterium
CAGGCGAAAAGAGGCATAGAACAAGCAAAATTTGGAATGTATGCTGTTCAGCACCCGGTTGAATTCAAACCCGAATCTCTTGGTGATGCAATTAACACAAGTGATGATGAATACTGGCCTAGTCTTTCTGCAGATGAAAGCACCTTGGTTTTTACAAGACTCCTAGGTTCAAGCACAGGAAATATTAACCAAATGCAGGAAGATTTTTATATCAGTAATTTCATTGACAGCTCATGGACTCTGGCTTTAAATGCCGGTGCCCCACTGAATACATATGATAACGAAGGTGCACAGTCTATTTCTGGAAATGGCCGATGTATGGTATATACTGTTTGTAATCGAAAAGGCATTATAGGTCGCTGTGATCTTTTTATATCACAAATGGTTGGAGATAAGTGGACAGAACCACAGAATATGGGTACACCAATTAATTCACCTGCAAAAGAAACCCAGCCAAGTGTTTCTTCCGATGGCCGTACCATCTATTTTGCCAGCGACCGACCTGGAAATAAAGGAGGAACAGACATATGGGTTACACACCAGAATAATGACGGAACCTGGTCGGAGCCCGAAAATCTTGGCGATTCAATTAATACACCGGGCAATGAGACTTCCCCTTTTATACATCACGATAACATGACGCTTTATTTTTCATCTGATTATTGGCCGGGAATGGGGGGACAGGACATCTTTTATGCCAGGAGAGACAAAAATGGTGTTTGGCAGAAGGCTGTAAATATAGGCTATCCAATAAACAGCAGTCGTGATGAAATTGGACTTATTATAAACGCAAAAGGAAACAGAGCCTATTATTCGTCGGATTTGGGCAAAGGTAAAGGTCGCGATATTAACTCTTTTGAATTATATAAAGAAGCACGGCCCGAAGAAGTCTCCTATCTTAAAGGAGAAGTATATGATGCAACAAACCATAAAGTCCTCAAAGCCAGTTTTGAATTATATGACCTTGCTGATGGTAAATTGATTCAGAAATCATTTTCTGATCCAATTAATGGTCAGTTTCTTATTTGTATTCCTACAAATAAAAATTATATGCTCAATGTTTGGAAAGATGGATATATTTTCTTTTCCGAGAACTTTAGCCTCAATGGTATTTTTCATCTTGATGTACCATTTAAAAAAGATGTTCCGTTACAACCAATAATAGCAGGCAAATCAATTATTCTTAAGAATATCTTTTTCGAAACAGACCAATATTTACTGAAAGACGAGTCTAAATTTGAATTGAGCAAACTAATTAAATTTCTTGAATCAAATCCAACGGTACGCATTGAAATTAGCGGGCACACCGATAATGTTGGCACAGAACAATATAATCAGCAACTCTCTTCACGAAGAGCCAAGTCTGTAGTTGACTACCTGATAGCAAATGGCATTAATTCCTCGCGACTGGTTTCGAAAGGATATGGACTTTCAAAACCAATCGACGATAATAAAACAGAGCAGGGTAGAGCAAACAACAGGCGCACCGAACTATTGATTATCAATTAATTACCTTATAAATAAAATCATTTCGTATCAATAAATTGTGATAAAGCAATTTTTATCATCTTTGTCAGGAAAGACAGATTGAGAATTTTACTAAAACTTATGAATAACAAAAAAACTATAAAAAAAGCAATCGGCATCTATCAGCTGATAACCGGAATATTCGGTATAATTATTCTTATTGCCAATACGATTGCCCTCGGCCCATCGTATTATAATGAACAAATAGTAATGTTACAGCTAATCCTTGGTATATTCCTATATGGCTCACTTGCATGGGCCGGGTATTCCCTTGTTTATGAATATCAGAAGGCTTTTAAAATGTCTGTTTCCATTCAAGTAATACAAATACCGGTTTTTGAAATTAAAGGACTCTTATATAAGTTTTCAGCATCGGCATTTTTGTTTTTTGGAATAAGCGAAGGCAGGCTTATATTTCATTCTACTATAAAACCTATTGATTTTGCCATGACAACCAATTTGGGGCATGAACATTTATATGGAATTTATTTAGTACCTCTCTTTATTCTAATTCTTCTAATCCGATTGAAGAAAGAAATAAGGGATTGACTTTACCAATAAACGAATCAAAAATTGTAAAACATTTATATTTTTTTTGATAATCGACTGAAACTCCAACGGTTATTTCTATCTCCAACGTCTGGCTATACTTTCGTATTTATTTTATCAGAAGAATCGTTAATAATAAGGGTTCTGTGAGGGTAAGGTATTTCGATACCATCTCTGGTAAATGTTTCGAGAATAGCAGACATAATTTCATTTTTAACCTTTTGATAAAGATCTTTTTCGTACCATATACCATATAAAATATTTATACTACTCTCAGCAAATTCATTGATAATAATGAGCGGTTCTGGTTCATTCAAAACATCAGGATTATCTTTTGCAATTTTTCGGAGTGTATCCAGAACACCTTTTAAATTTTCTTTGTATGAAACACCAATACTTATGTCCATTCTGCGGATTGGAAACTTGGTAATATTTGTTACTTCGGTACTTAAAATAGTTTGGTTTGGAATCCGAATAAGAAGGTTATCCAGTGTTCGAAGTTTTATAGAAAGCAAATCAATTGAATAAACATTTCCTGTTTTGTCTCCGACTTTTATTAAATCGCCTACCTGAAAGGGTTTTTCCGTGACCAGAAATAAACCCGAAATAATATTTCCGATACTTGTTTGTGATGCAAAACCTACTACAACTCCCAGAACCCCGGCAGCACCCAATATGGCTGATATTTTTATTTTAAATAAATCGAGGATAATCATAAGAATGATTATTACCCCTGCATAAATTATTCCTTTACTGATAAGCATTTTCCATTGTTTGGAAAGATGCTTCCATAACAGCCACCGGGTAATAACTACTAAGATTTGAATAATGAGGTAACCTACAACCAACGTAATAACTACATTTCGCATGGTAACCAGGGAACCGGAATCAAAATATTTTTGTAAAATATCCATTGTTACTTTCGGTTAAAAGTTACTTTTTCCTGATTTTAAAAACAGGAAGCTTCTTTTTAATAAATTATCAGATGGTACAATTCGCTCCTCGACTAGTAATCTTAAATCTTTAGCTATTGAAGGAGAATTTTTTCCAAATTGAGTATAACTAGGGTTTAATTCACCTTCATATTTAACTTTTATTTCATTTGTAAAAAGCTCTGAATTATTAGAATAAATCCTTAGATACTCAGTCTGTATTAACAACCGATCGATTTTCAGTATTGAATCTGATTCATTGAAAACCTGTATAGGACATGTAACCTGAAATCCCTTTGATTTAACCTCTTCGGGGTATATTGACACAGGTACATCGAGCGAGTATGACAAAATACCATTGTCGGGTTCACCAAACCATGTACCCGATAGTTTAACAGCCGGCTCTTTAATCATTAACCCATCATTCATAGTTTCGGCACCGGAATATATCAACACCCATACAGGTATTGGTATATAGAACCATTCGCTTTTATTTGGTAATATGTATATTTTATTTTGAGGCTCCAACATGACTGGACGGTCTGGCATAGACGGTAAAATATGAATAAACCCGGAATTATCGCAGATAAAAATCTGCCAGTTATCTTCATTAAATAAATCATCTGTTTTTAAAGGCGAAAAATCGAATAGTTTTTCTCCTTTAGTTCTGGTAAAAGAAAGTCTAAAATCCTTATCCCTTCTGCATAAATGATAAATACCCTCTCCTATCTCAAACCTTAAAATATTATTTTTTTCTATATTATATTTCCCCCACATACTTATGTTTTTCAAGACAAAAATGGGGAAAAAGACACAAATAGCCAACTTTTTAAAGAGTTTGTAATTCTTCTACAGATTAAGAACTAACAAAGACATGCTTATTTGGAGAGGACTTTAGTAATTAATAATGAAAAAAATAATCTGTCAAAGCAGAAGTATTAAGTTGGCTTTATTTAAGTAATTGTTTTGGTTGAAATTTTATACCTTTTAGCAACCCTCAAAAGTTAATTAACAGGAAGGTGTAATTTAAAGGGCTAAATATCAATATATTATAACGATATTCACATAAAAGTTGAAAAAATAGAATTGACAAGATATTGTTAATTTGAAGTGAATAAAGTATTTTTAACTGCCAAAACAATAAAGTTTGAGGTTAATCAATTGAAAATGTTAACTTTTAGTCTATATTATTTGACAAATTGACTTTTTGTATTGATTAATGATATAAGTTGTATTGTTTGAATTAACTAATATTGCATAAGGTATATTAGATTAAAAAGATATAAATCTCATCTATTCCATATTAAAAAAGAAAACATGAAATCAGCTAAAAAAATGAGAAAGTTTTTACTTACTGCAGCTATAGCAATTGCTCTGGTAGGTTTAACAGGAACAAGCGCCTTTGCAATGGGTGGTAGACCCGGTGGTTGTCCAGGTAACAATGCAAGTGCCCCGCTTGATGGCGGAATTTTAACACTTCTTGTTGGAGGTGCCGCTGCCGCTTATTTTGCCATTAAGAAAAGGAAAAACAATTAACAATTGATTGGAAAATTTTAAAAGAGTCCCGCTTATACAGCGGGATTTTTTTTGTATCATTGTAAAGGATTGAAACTAAATATTATGGAATTTCTGATAAAGAAAAGAAAAACTATCATTTATATTGTTCTTGGTCTCCTGTCTGCCATGATATTAATGATACTTTTAAAAAAAACCGGGGTATTCCAT
>JAHEEB010000464.1 GCA_024640925.1 Bacteroidota bacterium
CTCAATAAACCTTTTCATGCAATTAAATTTTTTCTGCAGTTCCTTTTAAAGATTCAATAGCTTCTTTTGCACTTTTCGAAAAAGCATGTGCTTTGACGTTCAGTTTTGTTTTTAGCTCTCCATTGCCCAAAATTTTAATCAAATCTGATTTTGAAGCAAGTCCAGCTTTAACCAATGTTTTAACATCTATGTCAGTAAGGTTGCTTTTCTCAGCTAATGACTGTAGGGTAGCAATATTAATACCTTTATATTCTATTCTCCCCTGGTTTGTAAAACCAAATTTTGGTACCCTGCGTTGTAAAGGCATCTGACCGCCTTCAAAACCTACCTTATGTTTATATCCAGAACGAGATTTGGCTCCTTTATGTCCACGTGTACTTGTACCACCGTGACCAGATCCCTGGCCCCTGCCAATCCGTTTACATTTTTTAATCGAACCATCTGCTGGTTTTAAATTACTTAAGTTCATCTCGTTTTGAAATTATAATTCTTCGACTTTTACTAAATGTTTTACTTTTGTTACCATTCCTAAAATTTGAGGAGTGGCTTCAACTTCTACTGTACCATTCATTTTTTTTATTCCTAGAGCTTCAAGAGTAGCTTTTTGTCTCAGAGGACAATGAATTTTACTTCGAATTTGTGTTATTTTAATTTTAGCCATCGATAATCAGTCTTTAACCGTTAAATACTTTTTCAAGTTTGACACCTCTGTGTTGAGCCACTGTATAAGCATCACGTAATTCAAGTAATGCTGCAAATGTAGCTTTCACAAGGTTGTGAGGGTTCGAAGAACCTTTTGATTTTGCTAAAACATCGGTGATACCCACGCTTTCCAAAACGGCCCTCATAGCACCACCAGCCTTAACTCCGGTACCACTAGATGCAGGTTTAAGAAATACACTAGCTCCACCAAATTTTGCTATTTGTTCATGAGGTATTGTGCCTTTCTGTATTGGAACTTTAATTAAGTTCTTTTTCGCATCTTCAACACCTTTAGATATAGCTGTGGTAACTTCGTTTGCTTTACCTAATCCATAACCAACAATACCATTTTCATTCCCTACCACAACAATGGCTGAAAAACTAAATGTACGTCCTCCTTTGGTTACCTTAGTTACACGCTGTATACTAACCAACCTGTCTTTTAAATCAAGATCTGTTGTTTTTACCTTTCTAATAGTTGTAGCCATAATGGTTAGAATTTAAGTCCTCCTTCTCTGGCGGCATCAGCAAATGCTTTTACTCTGCCGTGATATAAATAACCGTTCCTGTCAAACACTACTTCATTAATTCCTGCTTCTTTTGATTTTTCAGCAGCTAATTTGCCAACGAGTTTAGCCTGATCGGTCTTTTTAACTTTATTTCCAGCAATTGATTTATCTAGAGAAGATACAGCCAGAAGTGTTTTTCCACTTAGATCATCAACTAGTTGAGCATAAATCTGTTTATTGCTGCGGAAAACCGATAGCCTTGGTTTCTCATTGGAACCAGATAATTTTTTACGGATCCTGTGTTTAATCCGAATCCTCCGTTCATTCTTCGTTAATGACATATCTCTACTTTTTGCTATTATTTTGCACTAGCAGATTTACCTGCTTTTCTTCGGATTTGTTCGCCAACATACTTAATACCTTTTCCTTTATATGGTTCCGGTGGACGAAGCGAACGAATTTTTGCTGCTACCTGACCCAATAATTGACGGTCGGGACTTTTAAGCGTTACAACAGGGTTGCTTCGTTTTTCAGTTTTAGCTTCAACTTTAACTTCGGGAGGTAATTTAAAGTGAATATCGTGCGAATAACCCAAACTCATTTCTAGTACCTGTCCTTTAGCTTCAGCTTTAAAACCTACTCCAACAAATTCCTGTTCAATAGTAAAGCCTTTAGATACCCCTTCTACCATATTATGGAGCAAAGCACGATACATTCCATGCATAGCTTTATGCCTTTTTTGCTCGGTAGGTCTAGAAACTATTATCTGGGTTTCTAAAACTTCAACCTTTATATCAGGGTCAACCTTTTGTTTTAGCTCTCCTAAAGCACCTTTTACAGTTACAGTATTGTCTTTATCAATATTTATTGTAACTCCAGAAGGTATATCAATGGGCATTTTTCCAATTCGTGACATTATTTTGCCTCCAGATTAATATACGTAACACAATAATTCCCCGCCAATATTTTTGGTACGGGCTTCTTTATCTGTCATAACCCCTTGTGAGGTTGATACCAAAGCAACTCCAAGTCCGTTTAATACACGAGTAAGATCATCTTTACCAGCATATTTACGTAAACCAGGTTTACTAATTCTTTGGATTTCCTTTATTGCAGGATGTTTTGTTTCCGGATGGTATTTTAAAGCAATTTTAATAATACCTTGTGGACCTTCATTTAAGAACTTATAGTTCAAGATATACCCTTTCTCATGAAGAATACGGGTAATATCTTTTTTAAGGTTCGATGCCGGAATTTCTACCACCTTTTTCTTCGCTTGTACAGCGTTTCTAATTCTGGTAAGATAATCTGCTATAGGATCAGTAACCATATTATTTATTTTATCAATATTCTATTTTAATTTACCAGCTTGCTTTTTTTACACCAGGAATTAATCCAGAAGAAGCCATTTCTCTGAAACATATCCTGCTGACGCCAAATTGACGCATATATCCTTTTGGTCTACCAGTTAGCTTACAACGATTGTGCAAACGAATAGGGTTAGAATTTCTGGGTAAGCGACTTAATGCCTGGAAATCACCTTCTTCTTTCAATTTTGCTCTCTTTTCGGCATATTTGGCTACAAGTGCGGCACGCTTTACTTCGCGGGCTTTCATTGATTCTTTTGCCATAATTTAATTCTTTTTAATATTTTTAAATGGTAGTCCAAATTCTCTTAATAGTGCAAATGCTTCTTCATCGGAATTGGCTGTTGTTACAAATGTTATTTCCAACCCAAGCATTTTATTGATTTTGTCAATATCAATCTCTGGAAAAATAATTTGTTCTGTTACCCCAAGAGTATAATTTCCACGGCCATCAAATTTATTTTCGATTCCTTTAAAGTCTCGAATACGTGGAAGGGCAACACAAATTAATCTTTCAAGGAATTCATACATGGTATCGCGACGCAAAGTAACTTTAACACCAATTGGCATTTTTTTCCTCAACTTAAAATTTGATATGTCTTTTTTAGACATTGTCAGTATCGCTTTCTGACCTGTAATAAGGGTAAGCTCTTCCTGTGCAGTATCGATAAGCTTTTTATCAGCAACTGCCTGACCAACACCCTGATTAATAACTATCTTTGTAAGTTTCGGAACCTGCATGACTGATTTGTAAGAAAACTCGTCCTTTAATGCTGGCACGATTTCCTCAACATATTTCTTTTTAAGATTTGCTACGTAGGCCATTACTTAATCTCCTCTCCAGATTTTTTTGAATATCTAACAAGTTTACCCTTTTCACCTGCTTTTCTGCCAATTCGGGTTGGTGTTCCACTTGATGGATCGAGTAACATCAGATTCGAAATATGAATTGGTGCTTCTTTTTCTATTATACCCCCATTTGGACTTTTTGCATTAGGTTTGGTATGTTTCTTAATAAGATTAATACCTTCAACAATAGCTCTTTCGGTTTTACGGCTAACTTCAAGTACGCGTCCTTTTTGACCTTTATATTCGCCTGAGTTAACAAAAACCGTATCGCCTTTCTTTATATGTAATTTTTTCTGCATCGGATTATCTTTTAATTATAATACCTCTGGTGCCAGTGAAACAATTTTCATATATTCTTCACGAAGTTCTTTTGCAACAGGACCGAAGATACGTGTACCACGAATTTCTCCAGTATTATTTAGCAAAACAACTGCATTATCATCGAACCTAATATATGAACCATCTGCACGACGAATTTCTTTTTTGGTACGAACAACAACTGCTTTACTCACTGTTCCTTTTTTAACTTCACCAGAAGGAATTGCACTTTTCACTGTAACAACTATTTTATCGCCAATTGAGGCATACCTTTTGCCTGTACCTCCGAGTACTCTAATACAAAGTACTTCTTTGGCTCCACTGTTATCGGCAACTGCTAATCTTGTTTCCTGTTGTATCATGACTATTTAGCTCTTTCAATGATTTCAACTAATCTCCAACATTTTGTTTTACTAAGAGGACGAGTTTCCATAATGCGAACTAAATCTCCTATGTTGCATTCGTTTTTTTCGTCGTGTGCTGCCAATTTGGAAGTTTTGTTTACAAACTTTCCATAAATTGGGTGTTTAACTTTACGTTTCACAGCAATAATAACCGACTTATCCATTTTATTGCTGACAACAACACCTATACGCTCTTTTCTAAGATTTCTCTTTTCCATGCTATATGCTGTGCTTTACTTGTTTTGTTCTTTTAGTTCTTTCTCACGCAGAACGGTCAGTAAGCGTGCTATATTTTTACGAGCTATTTTTAGTTTTAAAGGATTGTCGAGTTGAGATACCGCATGGTTAAGTCTTTGTTTAACCAGAAATGTTTTTTCGGTATCTATTTTCTCTAAGATCTCTTTTACTGTTAGCTCACGCAATTCAGATGCATTCATTTCTTAAAAAGTTTAATTTTCAACATAATCGCGACGAACTACTAACTTTGTAGTAATAGGAAGCTTTTGGGCGCCTAATCGTAATGCTTCTTTAGCTATTTCGAAGGAAACACCTTCTGCTTCAATAAGTATACGTCCG
>JAHEEB010000036.1:0-8255 GCA_024640925.1 Bacteroidota bacterium
GTCAGGATTTTGGACAGGTTTCTCTGAAGAACTATGGAATTATAAGACACGATGTAAATGCAAATAAAACGGAACTGGATTTAATAATGGCTATTGATTTCCATTTCGATAATAATATGCTGAATGTTTTCGGAAAAGAAACCGATAGTATTCCAAATCTCGAAGCCGTTGATTTAAATCGCGGTATTTACACTAAGACCTTGAATTCATGGGTGGGTGCAAAACAAGCAACAGCCTATCGAGAAGAATTGACCCTGCTTGGTACGATTAAAAACCTGCCGGAGGAACTTAAACATACAATTCTCCTGAACGAATTAAAAATGGTTTGGAACAAAGACACCAGATCATATCATTCTGTTGGCAAGATCGGAATTGCAAGTATTAATGGCATACAAATAAATAAAAAAGTAGAAGGTTTTCTTGAAATCCGCATCAAACGAAGTGGAGATATTTTTGATTTATATCTTCAGCTTGATCCAAAAACCTATTATTATTTTGGTTATACAAGAGGTGTGATGCAAGTACTTTCAAGCAACCGCACATTTGTGGGAACAATTATGGCCATGAAAGAAAAAGACAGAAGGATGGAAACTGACAAGAATCAAACACCATACAACTTCCTGATTTCTACTGACAGGAAGAAAGATAATTTTTACGTCCGCTGGAAAGATTTAATGCAAGGAAATACAGCCACCGACGAAGAACAATAAGAATTTTGTATAAGCATAAAGGTAGAATCAGACTGACAAACACGAAAAAAGTTATAAGATTTTAAGAGGAACAGAAAGAAAAAGCCCTTTCTGAAAACCTGATACAGCTTATGACTACATGTTCATCAATTCTTCAATCTCATTCAGGTGAAGCTTAAGGTGTCTGAGGTAATCGATTACCATATCTTTTAATGTAACGTGTTTGTTTGTGGCAGTTATCCACTCATATTCAAGCTTACTATTATCCATAATAAGAATAATATAGGAATAATGAAGGTTTAAATATTTCCATAACTGAACCAGGCTATTCCAGTCTTCGTGCTGATAATCCTGTATAGCAATCCATTTGTCGTTCATTCCCAGATTAGCATAATCGGGGTATATAAGTGGATTTGGCTGATACTGGAGGTGAACAACCCGATGGATATTATTTGTTGCAGAATCAACCATATGACCTGTAATTTGTTTGATTGTCCTGTTCTGATTGTTTCTTCTTTCTGAGATAACTGCACTGTCAAGTAAAGAAAGCTTTGGCTCCCATTGAAAAATTAATTCTCGGATTCCCTGGCTGATAGGATTGAAATCATCCATAGTTTAATTGATTTAAAGTGAGGAAAACTCGCAATGCGAAGATAAAATTTATTCAGGATTAGTCAACACGGGAATAAAATTTCTATTACCAAAACAAGTTTGTTTTATATACGCCTTTCTTGTGAAATAAAACCTAAATCAATAGTCGATTTTAAATTAACATGGCAAAGGAAACTCAATCCTGATTCTTTAGTAACTTCTGCGCTTCTGAAACTATTGCTTTTGTTTTTCCAAACTTTATAAGAGATTCAATGGTCTCTTTTTTCAGGGGCTTTGTTTCCAAAACAAACTCATGGAAATATTTGTCTCCTTGTTTTATGAGTTTCTCAATTTCAACCGGTTTATTGCTGATTTCACGGTATTTGGCAATTAATTCTTCAAGCTTATAATGATCTTCGGCTGTTTGGGCTGATGTGTCTTGTGTGAAAATCTGCACAATCAACTCGTCTTGCTCTGTTACATATAAAAATGTAAAAAAGGTTTCTTCAAAAGTTAAATAGGTTTCGGTTATTTTATTCCTGGGAATAAAAGTTTGTTTGGCAAAATAAAAAAGGTCGTTGTTTATTTTTGGAATGCTTGCTTCCGATGCTTTCCAACGGGGTTTTAAGTTGAGAAATTTAATGTCCTTCTTTTTGAGCATATCAACACATTCATATGTTGTGTTGTCCTGTTCTCTTTTATACATAATACTATAATTGTATTGTGCCAGGAAATGGGTTGTTTGGGTGTTGGTCTTCAGATTTTTTTCAACTACGGCAAATTCTATTCTGCTCAATTCTCCAAATTTGAAATGAACTTCTCCTGTTTTAACACTTGCCCCAAAAATATATAATTCTCTTGGCGTGTTAGTTTTTAATATTTCGCAACTTTTCTCATCTACGGTAATTTTATCAATATATACTGTTTTATTCCCTTTAATCGTAGGGTATTCAACCTCGGGCATGATATTCTTATTAAGTATGTCCATCTGTTTATTCTTTAGGTTCAAATTTCATTTTTACAGCCAGTATATGTTTGCACAACCCTCTTTTATTTTGATGATTGGTGTACCATGTGCAGGTACAACGCGAAGATTCGTTTGTAATCAATACTTTATGCATGATATCACCAGAGCCTTTTACTTCTGCTTCTATTTTATATTCATCTTTTGAAATTATTTTCACTTCATCTTTTTCAATTAACTTTTGTGCATTCTGATAGCGTGGATTTAAGCTCTTTAATCGTTGTAATTTAAAAGGAAGTCTTCGGTAAAAATGTTGCTGTGCTATCAGGTCGTAGCCCAATAAACCAATTGAGGAAAGAGATGCCTGAAGGTTTTCCATAGCAATTGGGTTTATGTCATTTTCGATTGCCAGTAATGTTGAATTAAACATTTCATTTGTTTTGCACTGATGGTTAATGCCTATGATCCATTCATCAGGAACATAAGAAACCATATTTTCCAGATTTTTTCCTTCACCTGAAAATCCTCTGTATACACTTGCAGAAAAAGCAAGAAGCATTTGTATATTACCAAAATGAAGGATTAGTGCAAATCCTTGATCTTCATTATCTCTGTATAACGATAATTCTTTTATGAATGGCAAAAGGGTTTCTACCACGCGCAAACGGTGGATTCCACCAATACAGATACTTTTTCCTTTCGGTACCGGAGAAAGTTGAAATCTGCCCGGTTGCTGCTGATTAATAAAATAATCATTCTTCACAGGCGTTTTCGGTAAATCCTTGAAAAGCTGCAATGCCTGAACCTGGTTTAACCGGGAAACAAACTCCATTTGCGATAAATAGAGTTGTACATTGCTTAATCCTTTAATCCACCGGTTGGGCAGGCTGACTTTTTTCTCGGTAGTGGCGACATGCTCTGTACTTATTTTAATATCTTTTTGGCCAACCCCCAGAATAAGTTTCTCTGAACGGTTAACCATATTCAGTGCTCTTACCGTAGTATCATTAAAATCAACATTTGTGCAACCCGATGCTAAAAATTCGCCGTCAATTCCTGTGTCTGATAAATCGATTCTGGAATATACGCTGTTGCATGAGGAGAACGCTTCGAACCTTAGCTGGTTACTTCCAACAGATACTATCGGATCCCGCAAGCCTGCCGATTGACTCGGGGCCAGTGAAAAATGAGAGCGGACTATTTTTGCGAGAACACTCAAACATTTCGATGCCACGAAAGAATCTTTAATGTTTCCGTAAAAGAAACATTGTATTTTTTTGTCGTCTTCAACTTCAGTGCAATGCGATAATAAAAACTTTTTTTTATCTGAAGTTTCTTCACTTACAGATGGTGTGGCATAATTGTATTCAAATTCTTCTGAAATCATTTTTTTAATTTTTTCATTTTGATTTCAATTTCTTCAACCATATCTTGTTTTAATGCAGCTAACAATTCGAGGTAACCAGCAACAATTTTTTTGAAATTTACAGGAATATCATCTTCCTTCACCAATAATATGCATTCCTTTAAAACCTTAAACTGAAATAATTTTACTTCTTTGGGCAGACCTGTTTTGTCGAGGTATTCGACAAGTCTGTTTACTGGTGCATATTTCTGCACCAGTAAACGTGCCAAAACATTTACCATATATTCCTGGTTGAATGTATTGTTGGCCATGGAAAACAAAATATACTCCGATGCCAGATCGCGCGATATCTTCTTCTCAAAAAGTAAGCAGACAGCAACATACAACCATCCGCTATGACGGACAATTAACCTGTTCCCGAGTATGTATTGAATTGGATAAAGACAATATTCCTGCTCAGTTACTTCATTGCCCGAAGCTGTATCGGGAATATAGCGGGTTATTATTGGGTCGACATATTGGGGAACCAGGCTTATCTGGTAATAAATATCAGTTCTGGAGGCCATTATATATGATGAAGGATAGTAAAACAGTGGTGGGTAGGTCTCCATCTTTTCTTTGGAATACCAGCGGGTTTCGTTCCATCTTTTATCAATTTTCAATCGATACCATGTCCACTGTTCATCTTTATCGACATTTATTTTAAACCCAACAAGAAAAGGTTCAACAACGGAAGGATATTTTCTGGTCGGATAATTTTCAAATTCCTTGTAAACTGCATTTGGATTTCTTGTTCGTGCAACTTGGGTCCATAATGGAAGAAGTGTTTCTTCAATTTCCATTGTTTCTGTAATTCCAAAAAAGTATTGAATTGCTTTTGCATAGTTGCCTTTTAGCTTTTTCGTTTTTTCTTTTATATTGTCATTGACGAAAGTTAATGAGGTTCGGTTCGTTGCAACAATTAAATCTTCAATGTCGATGTTTTCCCTGTTTTGTTCGTACAACAAAATGCGGTCGACCAACACTTCGGGGTGAATATAAAATGGCAAATGAGTGGGTGTTGATAAAAAGGGGAGGTTGTTGTGTTTTTTTAATTTGTCGAACAATAAAACACATTTCTTTCTTAAGAAAGGAATGGCATATCCTTCCCGTTCTTTAACGGTCTTTTTATAGTTGCTTTCCTGATTATTTATCCAGTTTTCGAAAAACTCAGTAAAAAAGATCATCGTCTCTATTTCCCAGAATCGGCCAAACAGCTGCTTTGTGTATGGTTTTAACTGTTTTACAAAGTCGACAGGTATTTGATCCTGAAGCTGGTTAAGTCCTTCTAAAAACAAATCGATATCAGTTGCCGATTTTGTATTTATACATGTACCGATGTGAAAAAGCAAATCGTTCCAGCCGGAAGGCATGGAAACAGGCTGAAATTCCTCATATACTGGTACAGGCAATTCCTCAACAACATCAAGGTCTTTGATGCCTAAGATATCTTTTGTTTTTTGCTTTAAGGACGAAACATAGGGTGTGATGATTTCTTCCAATAATTCGTGTTTGGCATATTTAAGAATCAACTCAGCTGTTTTTGTCTGAACTTTTAAATCGGTTTGGATTAATGCCAGACAGATTAGGTTAGGGATTTCTTTTTGTACCGCTGGTTTATTTTTAGTCTCCTTCTCAATTATTTCAAGGATGGTAATTATAGCTTTTTCACACTTTTCTTTTGTAAATACTGCCTGGGAATTTGAAATAAATGCTTCGAAATTAAATTGTTTATCGGAGCATATGGTATTTATTGTTTTTACAGAAAAGTTTATAATGCTGTAATTGTCGGAGTTTAATACTGAAAATAGCAGATTTTGATATTCAAGGTATTCCTGTTTTGTGGGTTTAAATAACTCTATTAACCTGATATGCCAGTCGAGATGAGGTTTTTTCCAGTTGTTGAGAAGCGATTCCAACAGATGTTTAATAATTACCCGATCTGTAATGGCTTTTTTTTCAATGAGTATTTTAAATACTTCGGTCCAGTATGCATCTGCTTTTAAGCTCATTCCATTGGGATAATCGAGGCTATCACATTTGATGCGGTCTAATACCGGTATTTCGTATTTATAGAATTGCAGGAATACTTTGTTTATCAGATCCGGATTCTCAAGGAGGAAATCAGCATCGTCGATATGGTTATTGTCGAAGCCATAAATAATAAATAAACGGCGCACGAAGAATTCTTCATCAAACGACATCCAGCCGTGTTCATAAAGTTTCCACAATACTTTAAAGTCCGCATTAAAAAACCTGTCTTTCAATAGTTTCTTAAAATGCAGATCGAGGTATGTAGGAGGCTGAATTTTAAAGAATTCGACTAAAGGAGCAAAACCAATAGACGGCTGGAATATATAGAGATATAATGCATCTCTGTTTGGTTGCCCATTTTCTTTTGCCGTTCTTTCTACATCTTCGTAAGTTCTGGTGCAGACTATTTTTGCATATTGAAGGAGTGTTCGTATTTTTTGACGGGTATCGTAAAAGTCATTTCTTTTCTTACCGGTAAAAAGATGGCCTTCCTCAATCATTAATTCTTTATCGATATCAATCGTGTTTAATTCATCAATTGCTAAAAGTCGTTCTTCTGCATTTAATGAGTTTGCCCAGTTTAATATACCTTGCCAGTTATAGGATTTAATAAGTTGCCTGATTTCTTTCATAATAAGTAATAACAAATATCTGTGAGACTAAAATAGTAATTTTTGGTTCTCAGATAAACAGGAATCTAAGTATTTAAAAATTTATTTGTGATGGGTGAGCTGTGATGAGTGATAAGTGAAGAGTGAACCTCCACCCTTCCCCTACCCCAAACCTTCCATTACCCTTAGCCAAACCCTTATCAACTTCAATAATAACATCCACATCATGGGCAAAATCCTGTTTGCCCCGGAAGTTGCCTTCTTTTGTAGTATGGAAGATAAAGATGAAAGCGGTTTTTGGAATCTTTAATATTTCTATTATTAAGAATGTTATAACTGTATATTCGTTATTTTTGTTGTTTCGATATTAATACCTGGCAAAACGTAATACACATCAAGTAAAGGGTAAGTATCGCCACCTAATGCAAAATCAAGCCATAATCTGGGCATTTCCGGGTAATCTTGAGCAGCAATGTTTTGCCAGTTTGATCGTTCTGATTCAGGGATAGTTTTTGCGACAGTGGTTGCTGATGATGCATCAGCTCTCATAAAATTCTGAACCTCCCATACAAAAATACCTAGCCAAGGCTCGCTTGGATATACAATTGTACCATTCAAGCTATTATCTGATAACTTTATGGCATACCAATCAGGCGCTAAGTAATAAATTGCTCTTATAGGGGGGAAGCCAAATATTTTTGTAGTTGCATTCTTACGCTGAAATTCCAATGAAGGTTGAGAGTAAATTAGCCAATCTGCAGTACTTTTCCAACTTTCAGGTATATGAGTTTCAAATTGTATAAGAGATAATGAGCTAGAATTATGCTCATTTGAAAGTATTTCATAATAATCCAGTATTTCATCGTTTATTGTCACATTTATTATTTGAAGGGAGATGTCCCTTGCTTTTCCATCAAATGAGTTTTTTAAAACAGTCCATTTCTCCGAAAAACTATTGTATTTGCTGGTTTTAAAGTAATATTCATATTTTATTTTCGAAGAGACAGTATCTTTAAATGATATTTTATAAACCTCATTATTGCTTAGAAAACCAGCAGATAAATCATATTCAAATATATCATAAGTGCTATTATAACTGGACAAAGAATGCATGGTTATTTCAGTTTTTACATTTTTAATTTCAACTACCGGATTATACATTTCAAACCATTTTTGTGCTTTAATATTCTTGAACTTGATATAACCCTTCTGATATTCTTCCTCCAGATAATTAAACTGTCTGTTTAATGGATACATAAAATCCACATCACTATCAACGATGGTATCGCTGAATGTAACAGTAGATCCTGTAACTATTTTTTGTGCAAGGGTTTCAGTAAACAGTTCATTGCATTTTTCCCAGCTAACCTTATTATTTTGACTAACATACCAATCGATTGAAACAGAAAGATTGTATTCTTTGTTTGGAGATAATAAACCAAAACAATTTAAATAGATTAATGAATCACTGACAATATTCTGGCTTAATCCAACCTGATTGCCATTTAAATTCATTTGATATGTCAAGTCATATTTGAAATAAACATCTTCGTCTGACTCAGGAAGGATAACTTCACTTTCGGGAACATAATTAACTTTTAATTCGGGACGATAAAATAAATCAGCATTTATTTGGCTATTACCCGGATTTTTAAGTGCCTTTTTAGGTAATAATTGATTAAAAAGATCGAATTCAAGTTCAGATGATACTGTTTTTAAAAAACGCCAATTTTTAGCGTCAGGAATCTTATTAGATAGTGGCGAATAATACCAACTTCCATAAACACAAAATTTAATTTTACCATTATTATTAAAATAACCATTTGGTTTTATTTTGACCACCGGCTCATTAGCACTATTTTTGGTAAATTTAAAAATTATAGAAGTTCTCTGATTATTAATCAGGCAAACTACACTATCATAATCTAAATAATAATAAATATTATCCTCTTCTTTTGGAG
>JAHEEB010000036.1:8265-12130 GCA_024640925.1 Bacteroidota bacterium
TTAGTGCAAACTCTAAATTTGTATATGCATATACATTTTGAACCGGTATTTTCTTTTTTACTATTGCTGAATCACCCGAATTAACAGATTCAAAATTTGCTAAAGCCTCATCCTGTTTGATAGCATCTTCCAAATCCTTTTTACAAGAAGTTAGAACTAAAACACCCGATAGTACAATAAATAATAATCTCATTTTCATTTGAAATTTTAATCCATTACAATATACAATCACTCAAGTTATTCTCCAATACTTTTCTTTGATTATTTTTAAAGAAAACGTCCGGCGCTGGAAATCACTTGGTACGAAAAATAACTCCCCAAAAACTTCCACCCTTCCCCCAACACCAAACCTTCCATTTCCCTTTGCCACACTTCTATCACCCTGCCATGATGTTCAGTCAGACATTTTGCAAAATCGATACAAAGAGTCGATTTGCTACTTTTGGGCAGACCATAAATCATAGCAGTATAAACGACACAAGGATCGCCGGTAAGCTCGCGGTATTTGCCCTGAAACCCGATAGTTTCGAAGTGCATCTGCGATAGCTCCGAAATTGGAGATTACTTCAGGAGGTTTTATTTCCTGTGGTTCCGGTTCATCTTCAACGTCCCCTGGCAACAAATAATATATAAGTCTTTTACTTGTATGAATCGGATTTGTACAAATAATTAGTATGTTTATTGGCAATAATAAACGGAAATATGCTAACCAATAATACATTCAGATACTCCGTACAATCAAATTAATATTATTATGAAACTAATTTTTCCAATACTCATTTTGATATTCTTGATAATGTCATGTCGCCAAAAGGCAAGTGAAAAATTTAATGTGTCAAAAATGTCAAATGTTGAGATAGAAATGTCTCCAATTACTAATTCATCGCCACCAATTGATGAAATTGAAAAACAGGAAGTGATCAAGAAAAAAATTATCAAAGATGGGCGATTAGGTTTAAGAGTTACTGAACTTGAAAAGACAAAATTGCTTATTGATACTTTGGTAAAATACTATGATGGTTATTATGATAATGAAAGACTAATCAATGAGGATTGGGAATCATCTTATAATCTTAAAATAAGGATTCCAAGTACTAATTTTGAGAAGTTTATTACCAATGTAGAATCTGGTGATGGAGAGATACAATATAAAGAGATAAATGCACGTGACGTGACAGACCAGTTCATTGATTTGGAAACAAGACTTGAGAACAAAAGGAATTATCTTAATAGATATAATGAGTTATTAAAACAAGCAAAAAGTGTTAAAGAGATTCTTGAGATTGAAGAAAAGATTCGTGGCTTAGAGGAAGAAATTGAGAGCACAATCGGGAGACTCAAATATTTAAGTGATTTAGTAGATTACAGTACTCTTGATCTAACAATAACTAAACATAAGGATTTTAAATACAATATAGAAGATCGTGATAAGTTTTCTGAGCGAATTAAACAGTCATTATCGAAAGGATGGTTTGGTTTTGTTGATTTCTTACTTTTTGTTATTAAGATTTGGCCTCTTTGGATTATTGTTTCACTGATTCTTTACTTCTGGAGAAAATATAAAAAGACGAAAACAAAAAATTAACTGACTCTAAATAATAATATTTCATGTGGGCTTTAAGCCCTAATATCCGGTCTGGTAACTATGGCCTTATCGATGGGTATAAAGATTCATTGTCTCACAAAACTCAATTTGCATTGAACCCTATTTGAAAATTTGCCGGTTACTCAAAAAAAAGTTAAAATTGACATCAATAGTTTGCCAAAAAACACTTAAAAAATATTTTTACATGGAAAAACACGAACAATTACTGAAAAATTACCTTCTAAACAAAACAATTAATGATATTGAGTTTTTTGATACTGATTTAATTTACGTTTCTCCAGATATGGAGCATACTTGGATTGTAGATGGAGGAATTCAATTTAAAATTGATAATGATTACTTTTCATTTGCTTTTACGACAGAACAAGAATTTTTTAATACGTTCTCCTTAAAAGTTGAAGAATTAAATAATGATTTTCCTTTGGAAAGTCTTGAAGCAAAAAACTTAGAGCAGGTTAATTCAATTATTGGAACTAAAATAACAGATGTTAAGGCAATATGGAATTTTTATAATGAGCTTGATGAAAACTTTGAGGAAATAGCAGAGAAAAAATATATGCCTTTTGAGATTATTTTATATCTCGATAATAAGTCATTTATGCAAATCGCAGTTGTTGATTATGTAATGGAAAATAATAGCCTTAAAGATTTACGATACGATTCAGAAAGAGAATTGTTAATTTCAGTAAATAAAAAATTTGAGATAGTTAATGCTAACTATAATATGGGTTCGTAATGATAGTCACAGAAAGGGCTTTGGGCGAATGTCCCGTAAATGTAAGTCATTGTTACCTAATAGGTGATCACTTCGCGCTCTAACATTATGTTTTATTGAAAACCATTAAATAAAAAGTCTCATATAACGCAGCTTTTATTCACCTATAAAGGGACTTACTCAGTGGGCAGGCACAAGCGGACGCTTGCGCCAGTGTTAGGGTTGAATAAAAAGAAAAAGGAGTTCATTCTTGTCTGGTTGTCCTAAGATCTAAAGCTAAAGCAACAAGTTTGTTAAAATCCATAAGAATAACCTATGGAATTGTTGCTCCTTGCTTCAGATAATCAATTGGCTTATTCGAAAAACCGGTTATTTTCTTCGAAGAACGCCATTGCGGACATAGTAAAGCAATCGAAGCTGAGCTTGGTATACCTTATTCGCAATGTCGTTAATGGGCTATTCGATAATTTTGATGTTGAATAGGATCAGAATCCTTCTTCATTATACTTATCTTTTTTCTTCTTATCTTTTTTCTGAAAAGTATATTCAACCCCTAATCTAAGATCAATCCGTTGATATAGCTTATCATTCGAAGAAACAAATTTGTTAACAAAAACACAATATGAAGGAGCAAGGGTAATACCAACTTTTCTTGTTAAGTTATATTTTGCCATAACAGCAGCTTCCAGTCCTAGGTTATTTGCAGTATATTGCTCGTCGACTACATTGTACTTTTTGTAATCTGATGAACCATCGGCATACTTGTTCTCAAACTGATGAGTAAAAATATTTTCGCCAACAATAGCAGGAGAGGCAAAAAGCTGAAGTTTGTTAGTAGAAAAAAACAAATAATCACATTGTGCTTTTGCATTAATAGTATACAGGGTTGTAATTGTTTTGTCGAAATTTGAGTTCTCATAATTCCAATTCATACCATACCCCATTTGTAAGTAATTAAATTCGAGGCGGACTCTGAATTTTTTTGATACAAAGAGTCCAAGATCAATTCCGCTGGTATAGTGAGGGTCGATACTGTAATATGTAAAAGTATTATCATTATCAAGGTGATACCCATTTATGTTCATACCAGCGCCTCCTTTTATACCAATAGAAAACGGATGTTTAACAGAGTCCTGAGCCTTTGTTACCAGAGATATTGACAGGAAAGATAATAGGAAAAAGAATCCCTTTTTCATAAGCTTATAATTTGTATAAATTTATCACAATCTAAAGATAAATAAGATGGCATATTGAACGACATAAAATAGACGAATCAGGTAAATTTATCGATGTAAACTGATTATAAGCCAAAAATTCCTTCACTTTGTTGAAAAATTGAATATTCAACCTATCTGATAAGTATGTATTTTTATTGCATTCCTAAAATCGACAACCGAAGTAATGCCTTGTTTCATTTTTCAGATTTCAATATGGTTAAAACAAATTTCACCAATGGTAATGAATGTCCTTACGGTTTGTTTGAAAAACATTCGGATATAGGCAGAGTTAATATTCCCGGGTTTGTTTCGTATAAACCTGAAATA
>JAHEEB010000465.1 GCA_024640925.1 Bacteroidota bacterium
ATAAAGGCTCGGCGGGTACGGTAGTTTTAGAATTTACCGGAACTAAAAATTATATTCCTTACATCGAGATAATTCCGATACTTACTCCTGTTGATATAACTCCCTGGTCTGTAAAGAAAGGCACCATAACAATTAACAGTATTGATATCGGTTTAACAGCTGGAGCATCTTCAGCCGAAAATGCTACAGTTACTGTAAGCGAAGGAACAGTAAATAGTGCAACAGCAAGTATAGCTTATGTTCGCTTAAATTTAGGTGGAAATGCACTTTCAACTTTCACACCAACATTTTCTGATAGTATCAGTTCTGTGACAATTAGTGGGGATACATTGATCGTAGCTTATAAAAATGCCAATACGAAACCATACGGTTACAAAATTGTTGTTTTAGAACCATTTGTACAAAAATCAGGAACAATCACAATCAATGGTGTTACTATTAATCTTAAGTCTGGTCCAACAGCAGAAGCTAATGATACGGTGACTGTATCTGATGGAACAGTTATAAGTGCGACGGCAAAAGAAGCTTCGATTCGTATAAACATAGGTGGGAAAGCGTTATCAACGTATACACCGTCATTTACAGGTGATATTGCTTCAGTAACAGTAAGTGGTGATTCTTTGCTTGTAACATATTCTAATGCAACCTTCTTGCCTAAAAATTATAAAATTGTTGTTGCCGATAATAGCGCAGTAGTAGAAGCTGAAGCAGGCAAAACGTACACATATAATTTTGCGGATGGAAGCGTGCTTCCTCAAACCTCATATAGTGCGTTGCGATATGCTGCGTTTATTACGAGCGATGGTCTTGTAACAATCAATAGTAATACAACCACTACATCAAAACAATTTGGATATCATGATGTTGCTCATGGTGCCGTAATGTTTCCGGGTAACTCATATGATTTGATTGTAGCCGGAAATGCAACAATTACTTTTGGTACTTGCCAGTATGGAAGTGCAATTGATGCTGTATTTGAATTTACAGATTCTGAAGGAACCATATTAGGTTCTTGTGGTGCTATTTCAAAACCTGAAGCAGCATGTGGTACAAAAAGTTTCACATATACAGGAGCAAAGGGTGTTATCACAGCAACACTGAAGAGCGTATCTTATCCAACTGCAGAAATTTATATTCATGGTTTAACTGTTGAAAATGCTGCGGCAATTGAAATCTCTAATGGTAAGGTTGATGTTTGGGATTTTGGTGTTGCAAAATTAGACACAGCAATTTTTAACAATAAATTGGATTCAGCTACTGTCAATTCGTGGTATGCATCAACAATTACCCCTGGTAGCAGCGGAAATGTGCTTCCAAATTTTACATCAGGTGTGTTGAGTTGGGTTGGAGGATCTAACGACAGACTTAGAACAACTAATACTAAGCTTACCCGTTGGGATGAAAACATTGCCAGTGTAGCTGGTTACACCGGGCGTGTTTATGTAAATTCTCTTGCTAATGCAGGAAGATACATGAGCCTGACATTGAGCGAAGACGATGAAGTATCAATTATTACTGTAGCAGATCCAGGTGGGAAAATCAATTTCGAATATGTTGCCGATCCGGCGTCTCAGACTGACCGGGTTGATGTTACCAGCAATCTCGATTCACTTAGTTTTGTGGCAAAAGCAGCTGGTACATATCATATCTTTGATAATGTTGGTAAACCAAGCTACTTTAGGATTTATAGAAAAGATGCTGATTATGTTACCATAAGCGGAACTGTTGATGTTTCGGAAGCTGCCGGAATTCCTTCCGGATACGGAATTAACATGAAAAACAGTGCTGGTAAAACATGGAATGCAGTTATTTCTGACAATAAATTTAGTCTTAAAGTTCCTGCTGGTTATACGTATGCATTAAGCTTATCTGGCGCAAACGGATATGTTATCAACAATGGTATTTCCCTGAAAGTAACCGAAGCCACAACAACTTACCATGTTATAATTGAAAAAGTTGAACTTTACACGGTAACGGGTAATATTATTGGCTTAGATTCGACAAAAATAGCCAATCTTACCTTAGTTTACACAGCAGATACTTCGGCTCACAAAATATATATTCCTGAACCTAAGGTTAATGCAGGTGATTCAACCTACTCTGTGCAAATAGAACCAAATTGCGAATACACCATTTCTGCCCTGGGTGTAAATGATTACTTTATCCCCAACGATTCAATTACTATCGGAAAGGCAAATGCAACTTCAGATGTAACGTTTACAACAAAACCTGTTTATAATATAACAATCAACGCAACGGGTTTAACAACAGAACAACTTGCTAAACTGAGTCTGACATTTACCAATTTATATGAAACAGGTTATTCATATAATTTTAGTTCTGTTGACGGTATTGCTTTGCGCGATGGAACCTATACGATAGCATACAGTGGTTTGGATGAATATCCAGTACAAACAGGCCTCATTTCAAATCTTACTGTTTCCGGAGCTGCTACATCGAAAGGCTTAACCTTTAGTCCTGTTACTACCTGGTCGTTCGACGACAAAGCTATAGTAAATGGTACACCTGCTTACAAAGGTTTGCTTTTCACAGGAACTGTTGCCAGCGAGCTCGCTAAAGGTCATTTGACTGCAAAATCTGGTGCAACGATTAAAGTACCGGTAAATGTTGGTGATAATATTTTAATTACTTATTACTATTCAGCAGCCTTTACTGTTAATAATGGAACAGATACCATTAAAACAGCAAGCGGAAGCACATCCAGCCTTGAATATTATGTACATAATTATACTGGTGCAACAGCAGGTTATGATACTATCAAAATAGTTACAGGTGCAACCACATCGTACATTACTGAAATTATGATTAATGGCGCTGTGGAATACAAAACACCTATCTATGTTGGTACCGATAAAGAGTACAAAACAATTAACGAGGCATTATCGGCTATTTCCAGAATGACAAACCGAAGTGCTACCGATCGTGTTACTGTTATGATTGATCCGGGAAATTACGAAGAAATGTTAGTTGTTAACGTAGCAAATGTGACTTTAAAAAATGCTGCAACTAATCCAAGTATTGCACTTACCAATAAAGGTGTCGATATAGATGCAAATGCAGTTAGAGTCACCTCATACTATGGTCATGGTTATAATTATTACAGTATGAAAAGCAACCAGAAATGGGATGCAGAAGTGCTCAGGGTTAACAAAGAAAATGGCTATATTACATATGAAAATAAAGGTTCCGGGACAACAAACGGTTCCTTTTGGAATGCAACTGTTGTCATCAGTGCTAGTGGGTTCGAAGCAGAAGACATCATCTTTGAAAACTCATTCAACCAATACATTTCTAAAAAAGAGTCGGAAGATGTAGTTGTTATGTGGGCTGTTGGTAATAAAGGCGAAAGGCCTATCGACATTGGTAACACCAGTGTTCAAAACAGAAGTTTTGTTGAAAGAGCTGCTGCAATTGCCATCACAGACAATACAGACAAAGTAGTATTAACAAAATGTCGGGTAGTTGGCAGACAGGATGCTCTATATGGTGGAAAGACCACTCGGATTGTTGTTAACAAAGGAGCAATGATGGGAGCTGTAGATTACATATTTGGAGGAATGACAGCTGTATTTTACAAAGCGGATTTGGTTATGAATACCAGCGATGTTAGTGGTGATGCATCGTACCTTACCGCAGCTCAGCAAAGCAGTGGCAGAGGATACCTCATGTACAAATGTGCTGTAAGATCAGCTATTCCAGGCGTAGAAACTGCTTCAACCTTTTATTCTAAACCTGGCTATTTTGGTCGTCCCTGGCAGGCTACAACAAGCGAAGTTGTGTTCTACAATACAACAATAGATACCTCAAATTATACAGGAAGAGTAGGTCAATCATTAATTGAACCTGCTGGATGGAACAATACATTGAGTGGTGAATCAAAACTGATGTACGAATACGGAACCATGGAAAGATCCGGAGAAGACAACTCGGCTAATCGTGTATCCTGGGCTACTCTATTATCAACACCAACATTAACAGATGGTACAGAGATAAACACCTTTAATTTTACAAAAGGTACGGATAATTGGGATCCTTTGCCGGTTGAAACCGATGAACTGACTGTTTCAGCAAGTACATTATCAATTCCAGCACCTGCTAATACAACAACTTTTAATATTACATCAAATGTTGGATGGAAAGTGGTTAGCAATCAAAGTTGGTTAACTGTAAGTAACATTTACGGTTTCGATAATTCAATTATAACACTTATAGCAGAGGCTAATACCAATACCTCTGTAAGAACTGCAACTGTCACTGTTGCCGGAAACGGTGTGCCAGAGCAAACAATTACTGTAACACAAGAAGCAGGACCAGAGGGAATAAATGAAATAACTCAAAAGTCATTGATATTCCCGAATCCTGCCAGTGAAATCCTTAATGTTAAAGGAATTCCTGCCGGAACCAATTATATTTCTATAATTGATACCAAAGGACAAACAGTTATGATACAAGATGTTTATGATGAAAGTCTATTAATGGATATTTCTTCTTTATCATCTGGTCTGTATATGGTAAAAATTAACGAAAATGTTTACAGACTTATCGTAGAATAGAGGACTACTTTGAGGTTAGTATTATGGCTGCATGAGCAATCAGGCAGCCATTTTACTTTTTAATCATTATCTTGAAATAAATAGAAAGATTATTAATTTTGAGAAGTATCTGATTTTCACTAAAAA
>JAHEEB010000466.1 GCA_024640925.1 Bacteroidota bacterium
ATAGCTGATTTTAAGGATTTTGTCCCCTTCAAGCTGATATTCTCTTTTGATGTTTTTAGGTTCACCATTGGGATATAAAACATCAATTGTTATTTCAGAATTATTGTTTCTTCTTGAATAAACTAATTTTGCGTTTAACTCGGATTCCAGATAAAAAAAAACGGTATCTAAAAGGCCATCAAAACCATAATGATAACTTTCATAGGAATGACCGTTCATTCTTAACTCAGTGGCCTTTCCTTCATTATCTCTAATAAATGAATACTCTGTTTGCCCTTTATAATATTTTTTCACTTTTTTACTTATCGAAATATTATTAACACTAAAAACGGGCCCGAAAATTAAATTATAAGAAAAAGTCGAATCCGGATTCGATTCAAGAGTAACCCGTCCACTTCCACAATTTTCTGGTACTTCAATTACAGCTAGTGTATCACTTAAAGAAATAGTTTTGCAAATTTGTGTATTTATTCTGAACCTGGTAACAGAGTCTGCCATAAACTCAAACCCCCTAACAGAGACAAGGGTACCTGCTTTTCCGCTCGCGGGAGAAATTGATGTAATTTCAATTTTTTTGGTAAAAAGAAAACGTCCACCTGTTCGACAACCTTTAGTCGAATAAATATTCACAAAACCATTTGTTGGCTTATAGGGTACAATAACCTTTATAGTATCACCCTCTATATTTAGAATTTTAACAGGCATATCATCTATCTTAACAGACATTTCAGAAGATGTTACAACTCCTATGTTGCTCAAAACAATTGATATAGTATCACCACGACTGGCAGCCCCTGGTTTTATTGAAACAACATCCATCCAGCATGTCACATCAGGTTCTCTATTACAAGAAATTAATAGAGAAATCAATAACATGAAAAATATAGTACGTGTGTTTTTCATTTTAATTTTATTAGTAGTTTAAAGTTAATTCCTCCGAAAACCCTGACACACTCCCATCCACAAACACCACCTTTATCCTGTAGGCATAAGTAATCCCTGCCTTAAGGCCATAATCCTGAAAACTCAGCGTATTACCAGCTAATGTTTCATAGACTGTATAAGGTTTTTCTGTTGTCTGGCGATAGATTTTAAAATATTTCACTTCCTTATCAGGACTTTTCCAGGTTAACAGGACTATCCCTTTCTGATAATCTACCTGGCTTGTTATCTTCTTTACACCTTCTATGTTTGAAGGTTTCAGGCTTTCGACAATTACCGATAAGCATGGTTCAGATTGGTTCCCGGATTTATCGTTAGCAACAACTTTATACTGAACATGGGTTAAAGGAGGACAGTTGTTGTCAGTATAGGCAGACTCCTGCTCACCTTTTTTATATGGCACAGATGTTACTTTTGTCCAGGATGTATCTTTTGTGGTTTTACGATAAAGTTCATGATTGTAAACATCGGAACTGGAGCTATTAATCCAAACCAGTTCTATACCAGTTTCCAACGGTTTCGTTGCTTTCATCACCGGGGCAGAAGGTGGGATGATATCAGGTTTTGTTATGATTAAAATTTTAGAAAACTCCGACTGGTTCTGACGTTGGTCAAATGCAGCTATCTTGTAATAGACTGTGCTGTTTAAATCCTTTTTGCTCAGGGTGTCAATAAAGAATGTATCAGAAACAGGCCGATGGGTTCTCTGAGAATACTCATCATTACCAGAGGCAGATCGATAAATCCGATATCCATAAATATCATGGTCTTTGTTTGGTTTCCAGTTTAACCTGACAATGCCACTGGTATCTGCAACTCCTGCTATGCCTAAAGGTTTCTTTGGAGGTATGCTGTCGGACAATTGTACCAGGTATGGATATGAGTACTTTACTTTTGAGCTATCGCGCCATGCACACACCTTATAATATGCGGTTTCAAGAGGGTTCTTATCATTAAATACTCTTTCGCCTGGTTTTACTTTCGAGCTGAGTTCTGTAAAACCTGTAGAAGCATTATCTGAACGTAAAATCTTAAACCCAGATATTTGTTTTTCATTTTCTCTCGGGAACTCCCATTTAATTATGATTTGTTGTTTCAAATAATCGTAACCCCTAATATTCGGGTTAGCTCCAATTTCCTCGTTTCCTTGTCCTTTTACTATTGCCGACCAAGTTCCAAATTCTCCAAAAGGAGTGATTCCTCTGAGCCGGTATTGATATTCCTTATTATTCTCAGGCAGAGAATCGACCCGGAAAGTGTATTCTGGTGTTTGGTTAACCTGGTTTAAAATCGGGACAATAGGTTCATTGGTTATTGGGCTGAAAGATCTGCCCCCGATGGCGGAACGCTCAATTTGCCATGCATTGTAAATATTGTCTTGTGCAAAGGTATTCCAGCTCAGGGTTGCTGTTCGATCTCCAAAAACTGAAGAAAACTCAACCGGGGCAGATAAGGGTTGATATTCTGAAACACCTGTAAAAACAAAAGCCGTATCTCTTTTATCTGCCAGTGAATCAGGAAGATTTATAAAAACCCGATACAGGTATTTTTCATTCTTTTTTGCATTTTTATCTGTAACCCATAATCCCATAGCTTTAGCTACACCGGGTGACATATCAGCTGAAAACAATGCAAAAGAAAACCGTTGTTTTTGCTCCAATGACTTATACCATACATTCTGCGGATTAAAGCCTTCAACATCCATTTTGAACGTTTCTCCATAAATTGCCTGAGCTGCTATAGCTGCGTATTTGTTCGTTTTTACAAGTGGCTCCCATTCATATAGTCCCAACGGTTTCAGAGGTGATGATGTTAATATTCTTTTCTCTGTATCTTTTACCAAAGAGCTGTCTCTAATAATAGTATATCGTTCTACAATATATCCGTATTGATTTCCAAGCTGCCATGTTTTGTAATCAGAAGGCGCCCAGCGCAAAAGTATGGAATCGGGTAAAGGTCGGGCGATGATGTGGAGGGAGGAAAGGGAGTCAGTTTGTGAAAAAGAAATACCGCTTAATCCTGACATAAGTATAAATGCCAAGCATCTGGAGAAATTTCTCAAATATTTATTAAATCTAATGGATGAATTCATACTTTAATCATTTATAGCGGCTTCATTTTTAATTGGCAAGGATTGTAAATCTGTGTCACCTGGGAGAGTAACTCCAAGTTCATCATAATACCGCAATGAGTAGATGTTATAGGGCCATGAATTGGTAAACTTAACTTTGTCAATGTTAATCACATTATTGCTTATAGTTTTAAAATAAGTAAAAGTCCAATTTAACATTTCATTTCTGTTAAGATATAACAGATAACATTCATTAAATTTCTTATTAAATGAAATCAAATTAACATATGTTGTATCAAGTTGAAATTTATAGACAATTCTACCAGAGCTTAATATTAATCTAATTGCTGAATCTCTTTGGTTATTTTTAATTAATTCACTTACTTCAGGAACTAACCAAGATTGACTATTTGAAAAACCGCCACCAGTATAAATTTTAATTGAGTCTTTTTTTATAAATAATAATTTTGTGCCTTTAAAAAGATATAAATAAATTAAACTCGAATCATTCGGATTAAAAACTTTAATGCTATTATATAAAACATTGAAGGAGTCAATATTTATAGCTTTGTTTACTTGATAGTTTACTATATAGTCAGAAAGATATTTAATCTCTCTTATATTGTAATCCAATGACTTTTTCTCATTTTCATTTTTATTACAACAATAAAAAATAACAATTATAAATAATGATATTAAAACGTTAAATAAAGTTTTCATTTATTGATTTGTTTATAAAGGTAATAATTCGGTTTAAAAGTTTTCTCATCCCAAGTATAGCCTCCATCACTAGTAGCTTTTAACCATTCTGCGTATCTAAGCATTAAATAATTAAAATTTTCAATATCCTTGGTTTTTGCAGTATTGGTAAAAAACTTATAAATTGTTGAATAAATCTCTTCATAACTTAAAGTATGAGTTAAATTATCTTGGTATTGTATTGCCCATTCGTTATTTTTTGGATCTGGATTATAGAACCACCCTATAAACGGCATTAAGTCATTTGAACAACTGTAAAAAGTTTTTAAATAATCTCTCATTTTATTATAATCATTCCTTGTAACATTATCAGCACTCTTGAAAGCTGCATAAAATAAAATCATCCTTGTTTCTACTTCTGCTGTTGGACCTGAATATGAAACGTTATTATTTTTAGCTAAAAGAAATTGAGCTGCATGATTTAACTCATGGAAAATAACACATGATTGAAGCTTATCCATATCAAGTTTAATCATCCCTTTGAAGTTTTCAACTTGAATATAATTTGCATTTTCTGCATCTATTATAAAATTATAAAAATCAAAAAACTCATTAGTTTTTACATTTATAAAAAATATTTGGTTAGTGTATTCTACATCAGGATAAAACGGAGTCGCATATCCTAATGCTTTGGAGTGTTTTATCTTATCCTCTTCAGTATATTCAGCAAAACAGTACGTAACAAGAGATTCTTTTTCAACAATGTTCTTTACTTTATTATATTCTGCAATACTTTTTAAATTTTTATAATAAGGCAAGAATTTTTCATAGTTTGTATTTTCTAAAAAGCAATTTTCCTTTATAATTTCTCCTTCCTCATCCCCCTGTGCCCAGGCCAATATCATTTCCTGTGGATCAAACATTGCATCCCATTGTTGCTTGAAAAGGTATGTGCCTGATGAATAATCCATCAT
>JAHEEB010000467.1 GCA_024640925.1 Bacteroidota bacterium
AAACGTTCGTTCGGTAATGGCAAAGCTTGAAATAAGTTTAATCCGCCGATTTGAAGAATTCCGACAAAAATAGTATGAAAAACAATCATAAAAACAAGGGGCTTAGCCAAATGGTTGAAGCCAAAGAGAAAAGAAAACTAAAGGAAAAACTTAAAGCAAAACATGGTATCTGGTATGGGTTAGGAATGTTTGGATTAATTGGCTGGTCTATTGCAGTGCCTACTTTACTGGGAACTATACTTGGTATCTGGTTAGATAAACATACAACAGGAAAACAATCGTGGACATTGTCTTTCCTGCTGATAGGCCTGATAATGGGGTGTATTACTGCCTGGCTCTGGCTATCAAAAGAAGATAAAGAAATAAATAAAGAGGAGGAAAAAAATGAATGAAATTATTTCAATACCATTAACACTTCTTGCAGGAATCATACTGGGAACATTCTTTTTCCTTGGTCTATGGTGGACCATAAAAAAATCTGTTTCAGTAAAAACTCCCGCAATCTGGTTTTTTAGCAGTCTTATTGTGCGACTGGGGGTTGTGCTTATCGGATTTTATTTTGTATCGCATAATCATTGGGAAAGAATGCTTTTATGTTTAATTGGCTTTTTGATTGCACGTGTGTTTATAACACGATATATGCGAATTCACGATGCAAAAGCTAATTTGCATATGAGTGCAGATAATAACAAAGGAGGTGGATAATGAGAATCAGTCCTGATGATGTGGTTTTATTCGAGCATGGTTTCGTAAAAATAAATGTAACCATAGCTACTACCTGGGCATTAATGATAATAATGGTAGTTGGCTCTTTGCTTGTAACCAGGAGGCTCAATTCCGGTTTGAAAATACCACGCTGGCAAAATATTCTTGAAATCATTGTTTTGGCTATAAAGAAGCAAATTGAAGATGTGGGATTAAAAAACGCAGAAAAGTACATAAGCTTTTTAGGTACATTATTCTTATTTCTTTTCCTTTCAAATCTTTTGACCGTTTTACCTGTTTACGAGCCTCCAACAAGTTCACTTTCTACTACCGGAGCTCTTGCCATATGTGTTTTTGTGGCAGTACCTTTATTCAACATAACACAACTAGGAATTGTAAGTTACCTCAAAACATACATAAAACCTACATTTTTCATGTTGCCATTTCATATAATAAGCGAATTTTCAAGAACGTTGGCGCTGGCTGTTCGTTTGTTTGGAAATATGATGAGCGGAGTAATGATCATCGCTATTCTATTGACAATTACCCCATTTATTTTTCCAATAATAATGACATCTTTTGGTTTGCTTGTAGGCACTGTTCAGTCATACATTTTCAGTATACTTGCTTCGGTCTTTATAGCCGCAGCAGCCCAGGAGGGTAATAACGGGGAATGAAAGGAATAAAATATTTAATACCAAAACTGTTCACTTAAAATTAGGAGGAAAAAATTATGGATAGCATCACATTAATTGGAGCAGCATCTATCATATCTGCTGGAATTACAATGGCTATTGGAAGCATTGGCCCGGCTTTGGGAGAGGCAAAAACTGCTGCATCTGCATTAAATTCAATTGCACAGCAGCCCGACACAGCATCGACCATTACACGAACGTTATTTGTCAGTCTTGCCATGATTGAATCAATGGCAATATACTGTTTCGTGGTATCAATGATTCTCATTTTTGCAAATCCATTCTGGAATTTTGTAATATCAAAAGCTGCAGGAGGTTGATATGTTATTCGACTGGTTTACATTTATTGCTCAGTTAATAAATTTTCTCATTCTTGTTTGGTTGTTAAAACGTTTTCTTTACAAACCAATCCTTAATACTATTGACGAACGTGAAAAACGCATTGCTATGCAGTTGCAGGAAGCAGAAACCTTAAAAAGTGAAGCAAACAAAGAACTTGACATATATCATCAAAGGAACAATGAATTTAACAAGCAGCGACAGAACCTTTTAAATACTGCCATAAACGACGCTAATTCTGAACGTCAGAAACTTCTGGAACAAACCCGTAATGAAATTGAAAAATTACGTTTAAAATTACAGGAAACATTGAGGAATGAGCAACAAAACCTTAGTTCTGAAATAAAACTCCGCACACGTACAGAGGTTTTCGCTATTGTTCGAAAAACCCTTAATGATTTGGCTTCGGTTAAATTAGAAGATCAGATGACCGAAGTGTTTATCACCAGGATAAAACAACTCGGTCCAAAGGAGAAAGAACTACTGAATTCCGCCATTTCAAAGGTAAAAAATGAAGTTATTGTCCGAAGTACTTATGAACTCCCTCCTATACGACAGAAATCGATTGAAAGCATGCTTAAACAAGACTTTTCTGTTAGTGAAAAAATAAAGTTCGAAACGGCTCCGCAATTGGTAAGTGGGATAGAACTCATTACCGGTGGATACAAGGTGGTATGGAGCATAGATGACTATCTGGTATCGCTGGAAACGCAAATTACAGAGCTTCTTTCAGCAAAATGATAATATTGAATTTTAAATAAATTCACACCTATGGAACCTTTCAGCCTGAAACACATCCTGGACAGCACATTTGACGGTATAAACCAGTCGCTCGACACTTATTCCCCCAAGGTAATTCCAAAGGAAATCGGAATAGTAACTACTTTATCAACTGGTATTGTAAAAGTTTCGGGCCTTCCGGGCGTTGGATTTGAGGAATTACTGAAATTTCCAGGTGATCTGTATGGCATTGCCTTTAATGTCGATGAAGATGAGATTGGTGTCGTTCTTTTGGGCGAATACTGGCACCTTCATGCCGGTGACGAAGTCGAGCGAACCGGAAGAGTTATGGATGTACCCGTTGGTGATGCACTTATCGGGCGTGTGATTAATCCTCTCGGTAAACCTCTTGATGGAAAAGAAGCCATGGTATTTGAAAAACATCTGCCAATAGAGCGGCCCTCACCTGCTATTGTTGATCGCGAACCTGTAACAGTGCCGTTGCAAACCGGTATAAAGGTTGTTGATGCTCTTATTCCAGTAGGGCGTGGCCAACGTGAATTAATTATGGGTGATCGCCAAACGGGAAAAACATCTGTTGCAATAGACGCAATTATCAACCAGCACGACCAGAATGTGCTTTGTATCTATTGTTCTATAGGTCAGCGGGCAGCCAGTGTAGCTAAAGTAATTGCTGATCTGCGGGAAAGAGGGGCAATGGATTACACAATTGTTGTGGTAACAGAAGGGAACGATGCTCCGGGACTTAATTTTATTGCACCTTATGCTGCAACTAGTATTGCCGAATATTTCATGGAAAAAGGAAGGGATGTACTTATTGTGTATGATGACTTAACACACCATGCCAGGGCTTACAGGGAGATCTCGCTTCTTTTAAGGCGACCACCTGGTCGGGAAGCCTTTCCGGGAGATATATTTTACATCCACTCAAGATTGCTGGAACGATCTACCCATCTGAGAAAAGGTCTGGGTGGCGGTTCCTTAACGGCCCTGCCAATAGTGGAAACAGAAGCACAGAATATTTCTGCTTATATACCTACGAACCTTATATCCATCACCGATGGTCAAATATACCTCTCCCCCACTCTATTTGAACTGGGTGTACTTCCGGCAGTTGATGTGGGTAAATCGGTATCGCGTGTTGGAGGTAAAGCTCAACGACCTGCTTATCGCTCAGTAACCGGTGCCCTTAAGCTTGCCTATTCTCAATTCGAAGAATTGGAAACATTTGCCAAATTTGGTACCCGGCTTGATGAACACACACGCAAAATTATTGAACACGGGCGAAGAATAAGAGCCTGCTTAAAGCAGCCTGCTTCGGAACCGGTTACTTTATCGGAACAGATTGTCGTATTACTGGCTCTTACAAACGGTCTTTTCGATCCAATACCTCTTTCGAAGATGAAAGAGGCAGAGATGGTGCTACGTAAAATTGCAACAGAACTTCCTGAGGAAATGCGCCAGGGTTTCGCTACCCCATCTGCCTTTGCTGAATCGACCCGTCAGACTATTTTACAGTTAGCAGAAAAAGCGCTTGAACCATTTAATGTTAAAATATGAGTGATACATTAGAAAGCCTGGGACGTAAAATTAGCGGGGCTGGCGATTTGAAATCAGTTGTCCGGACAATGAAGGTACTGGCTGCTTCTAATATTGTACAATACGAAAAGGCTGTAAGCTCATTAGGCGATTACTACAAAACTGCCGAACTAGGACTGGTTGCATGTTTTCGTAAAGCCGGGGAACCAACCATCACAGAAAAGGCCTGGCAGGCCAAAAAGGAGATAATCTGTGTTGTTGCTTTTGGTTCTGATCAAGGGCTTGTCGGACAGTTTAATGATGTACTTTGCGATTTTGTTTCTGAAACATTGCAAAACATGAAGGGTGAAAAGCGAATTTGGGCTGTTGGCGAACGTGTTCAAGCACGATTAGAAGATGCCAGCTTACCAGTAACCGGGCTATTTGGAGTACCAAATTCTGTCAGCACCATCACGCCGCTGGTCGGACAAATCCTGCTCGAATACGAATCGCATAGAGAAAAGGGCGATTTTCCACAACTATATCTCTTCCATAACCGGCCAAAACTAGGATCTATTTACGAGCCTGTAACACAGCGATTATTGCCACTTGATGAAAAATGGCGAAGTCACGTTTCAACCATTAAATGGCCAACCCACTATATCCCTGAAACTATAAATGAAGTAG
>JAHEEB010000468.1 GCA_024640925.1 Bacteroidota bacterium
GAACAATAAAAAAAATTAACCAGTAATCTATTTAATGGTAGAATTGGTAACCCTTATTTTTGTATCGCTATGCATGGAAATCTGGGGGTATACAGGGTACCATGATCCTCCAATATTATTTTGAATGTCAGATTGATCGATACGGATATTGCCGGTATGGTCGTTGGTAACAAAGAAAATCGCTGAACCATATGCATTGACAGAATTGTATTCGATGCGAGTTCCAAGAATTTTAAGTGTCATGGTATTGCCATCGTTGTAAATAGCACCTCCACTGCCTCCTCCAGGAGTATTTGCATCTGCCGGGTTACCTCCATTTCCAATTGCTGTATTATAGGAGAACAAACTATTGATAATAGTCCACGATACTCCGATACTACTAATTGCTCCTCCATTGGATCCGCTGTTTCCTAATCCTTCTGCACCACCGAAGGTGCAATTCACAAGGTAAACAGGTTGATCCAGATACTGATCGAATACCCTAATAGCTCCACCGCCTACATCGGGACCTTCACCAACACAAACATTATTAAAGAACCTGCAGTTTACAGCCTTAAAGCGGCCTCCACGAATCCATATTGCACCGCCTCCATCATATTCTGTTTCTGAAACAGAATTGCCATTAGCAAAAGTAATATTCTGAACGGTCAGGCGCGGACTGTCCTGATCCTGGCAATGGGATGTAGTCCAATGACGAGTCTGGTCGCAGGTATTCATATAGAGTATACGATTTGCATTCCTGCCACTAAGTGTTATTAAACCACCACCATCAATTACTATATCAGGATTTGCATCATTGTATACTTTAGCAGTGCGGGTCATTGGAATGGTAACCGGTTCGGAACCACAATTAAAGGTAATTTTTCCTCCTTGTTCAAGAGCACTGATAAAATTTTCGCATGTACAACTTTCAGGAGTTCCATCACCCACAACATGATCAGGAACTGTAACATCTTCAGGACCGGCTTCAGAAGGCACCTTACTTGTACCATCGGGGTTTCCTGCCGGTGGATTAGCATCTTTGGGCTCAGCCAGAAGATTAGGAAAAGTAACATATGTTATTTCATCCTTTGAACAATTTCCGATAAAAAATACTGCGAAGAAAAGGATGATTAAGCCTGAAATGCAGGATATTTTTCTGAAGTACCTCATAATCCAGTGTTTTAGTGGTTTTTTATGTTCTAAAAATACACAAAAAAACAGAATATAGAAAATGATCTTCTATTTGACTAGAAATGGTTCTTAAATTTCGAAATGAGGATTTCATAAATTATGCAACCTGATAAAACCTTGCGAAACACCTAATTTTGTAATCTATAATCTTTTGGGGTATGTCCTACACTCTTTTTGAACATCCGGCTGAAATGCTGAGGATATTTGAAGCCTAATTCGTATGCTATTTCACTTACTGATTTACTCGTATCAAACACTTTTTCTTTGGCAATATCCATAAGCTTAAGCTGTATATTTTCCTGCGCTGTTTTTCCGGTTTCTTTTTTAATTAAGTCACCAAGATAGTTTGCAGATAAATGAAGCCGGTCAGCACAATATCGCACCGAAGGTAACCCTATGGTTTGTGGTTTATCCGATTGAAAATAGTCATCCAGTAAATTTTCAAACCTGCCTAAAATATCTTTATTGACATTTACCCTTGTAATGAATTGACGATCGTAAAAACGTACACAGTAATTTAGTAATAATTCGATATTGGTCACAATTAAAGTTTTGCTGTGCTTATCAATAGAGTGCTTCAGCTCAATTTCAATTTTTGCCAGACAGTCTAATACAATTTGTCGTTCCTTTTCTGATAAATGAAGTGCTTCGTATACCTCATAGGAAAAGAAGTTATAATCCTTCATATTATGGGAAAGTGATGTTCCATGGAGCAAATCGGGATGAAAAAGTAAAGCCCAACCTTGTGGTTGAAAATACTCTCCATTATTTTCAATGCCAACAACCTGACCCGGGGCAATGAATACAAGAGTTCCTTCCTGATAATCGTAGTAGTTACGACCGTATTTTATGTCCCCACATTTTACATCTTTTAAAAATATAGCATAGAAGCCCATATTCATACGTGTATGCTGAATAGGTTTTGTCTTTGAGAAATTGATTACACTTACTAAAGGATGCAACGTTTCCTGGCTCATTAATGTGTTGTATTGCGACACATTATCCAATTTTAATATCTCATCCATAATCGTTTAGTTTATAGAATGCAAAATTAAAGCTTATTCTATTAAAACAATTTGAATCAGTAATAATGGTATTTATTTCCGTAATTTAGTTACAAACCAATTGAGAGTTTCAGAATATTTTTGCATTGTAAATTAATTAATAATAATAATATGAAATATAGAAGATTAGGTGACAGTAGCCTTGAAGTCTCTGCTATTGGACTTGGCTGTATGGGAATGAATTTTTCATATGGTCCGGCCCCGGATAAAAAGGAAATGATTTCCTTGCTTCATAAAGCGGTTGAACTTGGTGTCACATTTTTTGATACTGCTGAAGTTTATGGCCCATTTACCAACGAAGAACTCGTAGGAGAAGCTTTATTGCCTTTTCGTAACGAAGTGAAAATTGCCACCAAATTTGGTTTTGAACTTGACCCTGGCGGAGGGCCCCAATGGACCGGGTTAAACAGCCGTCCGGAACATATCCGGAAGGTTGCCGAGGCTTCGCTTAAACGACTCCGTATTGAAACAATAGACTTACTTTACCAACACCGTGTTGACCCAAATGTACCCATAGAAGATGTGGCTGGTGCAGTAAAAGATCTGATTAAGGAAGGAAAAGTTAAGAATTTCGGACTTTCAGAAGCTGGTGTTCAAACCATTCGTCGTGCGCATGCGGTACAACCTGTTACTGCTTTGCAAAGTGAATACTCGCTGTGGTGGAGAGAACCTGAAGCTGAAATATTACCTGTGCTTGAAGAACTTGGTATTGGTTTTGTGCCTTACAGTCCGCTTGGAAAAGGTTTCCTTACCGGAAAAATCAACGAAAACACAACTTTTGACAAGACCGATTTTCGCAACACTGTTCCACGATTGTCTCCCGAAAATCGTAAGGCCAATCAAACAGTTGTTGATTTACTTGCTCAGTTTGCAGTGCGCAAAAATGCAACTCCGGCGCAAATAGCACTGGCATGGTTGCTTGCTCAAAAACCATGGATTGTTCCTATTCCAGGTACTACAAAATTAAATCGGCTTGAAGAAAACCTTGGGGCGTTAACTATAGAACTCTCAGCAGAAGAATTGCAGGAAATCAGAATGGCTGCTGAAAAAATTACAATTCAGGGAACCCGATATTCAGAGGGGGCACAAAAATTAATTAATCGTTAAACAAACTATGTTAATACCAGATTTTCAATCACAGGCAGCCAACAACAAAAATTTGGTTGTCTATTTTTCTCATAGTGGCAATACCCGCATTATTGCAGAACAAATTAAGGATGCTACAGGCGCTGATATTTTTGAGATTTGTCCGGTTAAGAATTATCCGGATGATTATAATACCGTTGTGAACCAGGCAAAAAAAGAAATAAATGCCAATTTCAAGCCTGAACTAAAAACAAAAATCAACAGAATTGCGACTTATGATGTGATTTTTGTTGGTTCGCCGAATTGGTGGAGTACGATAGCCCCTCCGGTTGCTACCCTTTTATCAGATTATAATCTGGAAGGAAAAACGATTGCTCCGTTTATCACCCACGAGGGAAGCCGAATGGGACATAGTGCTGCGGATATTCAAAAGCTTTGTCCAAAATCAAAGATGCTTGAGGGTTTGGCAATTCGGGGAAGTGAGGTAAAAACGTCGCAACATAATGTTCAAGACTGGTTAAAAAAGATACAAATTACAAAATAGATTTTTGAAATGATTAAAAAAGTTTTAATACTATCATCAAGTCCCCGAAGAGGTGGAAACTCCGAGCTGCTTTGCGAACAGTTTGCAACAGGAGTAAAGGAATCAGGTCATCAGGCAGAAAAAATATTTTTGAAAGATAAAAAAATCAATTACTGCACCGGGTGTGGTACCTGCTTTAACCGCGATAAAAGTTGTACCCAGAAAGATGACATGGCAGAAATCCTTGAGAAAATGATCGAGGCCAATGTTATTGTAATGGCCACACCTGTTTACTTTTACACGATGTGTGGACAGATGAAAACCTTGATAGACAGGGTTTGTTCCCGCTACACTGAAATCAACAATAAGGAATTCTATTTCATTTTAACTGCCGCTGACGATAGCAAAAAAGCTATGGAAAGAACTATCGAAGAATTCAGGGGATTTACTTCATGCCTTGATGAACCCAAAGAAAAGGGAATTATTTATGGAACGGGAGCTTGGAACATAGGAGATATCAAACAAAGCGTTGCTATGAAGCAAGCATATGAGATGGGAAAAACAATATAATTAATATCGCAATTGTAAGATATTATCTTTGTTTTAGGCGTGTTTTTTATTCATGGAAGATGAAAAATCAGGATAAAAAATAAGATGATTATCATATTCAAATTATTTCTACTACTAAAGATTCTTAATTATTAAAAATTGCTTAACTCCGCCCTTCAGGGCAGAGAATGACTTGCTTAGGCGAGGATTTTAGCCCTGAAATTTCAGATTATCCTCTGCATGTCACAATGAAATAGGTTGGTTTGTGAGGACACGAACTAG
>JAHEEB010000469.1 GCA_024640925.1 Bacteroidota bacterium
TTCGGTTAGTAACCGTGCTTAAAAAATTCTGTAAGGATCGGAATTGTGGTCCCAGATCGAGATAATGCAAAAAGGCATCTTTCTCGTATCCAATATCAATGAAGGCTGCATTGAGCCCCGGCATAATTTTTTTAACTTTGCCCAGATAAATGTCACCAACTGAGAACTTTGGATTGCTTTTTTCTTTATTAAGTTCAACTAGCTTTTTATCTTCCAGAAGAGCAATATCAATCTCGTTGGTTTTGGCATCAATTACCAGTTCTTTGCTCACAAGTTCAAGAAATTTAACGGTGTAATAGTTGTTGGTCTTGGGCTAAATAAGAATACAATAATAAACCTAAAGTCTTGGAAAAGCCTTTAGGTTTATTTAAAGAAAATTTCTTGAAAAACTATTACTTTTTCTTCTTATGTCTATTCTTTCTAAGACGTTTCTTACGCTTGTGCGTAGCCATCTTATGTCTTTTTCTTTTTTTTCCGCTTGGCATATCAAACAACTTTAATAGTTATCACAATTATTTTACATTATTTTTAACCTTTCCAACAAAGGTTTTAGCAGGTTTAAATGCTGGAATGTGATGTTCCGGTATAATAATGGTAGTGTTCTTTGAAATGTTTCTGGCAGTTTTCTTTGCCCTTTTCTTTACGATGAAACTTCCAAAGCCTCTCAAATACACATTTTTTTCCTTTGTAAGAGAGTCTTTTACTACCTCCATAAATGCTTCAACTGTCTTCTGTACAGTTATCTTTTCAATACCGGTGTTCTTCGAAATTTCGTTTACGATATCTGCTTTGGTCATTTTTTAAACGATTTAATTATCAGTTAATTACGTATTTTCAAAAATATGAAGTGCAAATATAAAGCATTTCTTGAGATTAATGAAACACATTGTGATAAAATTTGTTACTAGAATAAAATTTTGTTTTTAATCTTTGAACGTTTTTTATGGATGCATTGCTTGATTGGTACGAAAAGAATAAGCGTGATTTACCTTGGAGAAAATCTAATAATCCTTATTATATTTTATTGTCAGAGTTTATTCTTCAGCAAACTAGAGTAAATCAAGGACTTAAATATTACCTGAAATTTATTGGAAGGTATTCAACCATACAAGACCTGGCAAATGCCGATATAAATGAAATCATGAGGATGTGGCAGGGACTGGGTTATTATTCCAGAGCTAAAAATCTTTCCGCAACATGCAGAGAAATTGTTTTTGACAGGAATGGTGAATTTCCCAATAGTTATTCGGAGCTAAAGAAATTAAAGGGAGTTGGCGATTATACTGCTGCTGCTATTGCTTCCATTGCATTTAATGAAGCGGTTCCAGTAATTGATGGAAATGTGCACCGGGTACTATCGCGCTATTATGCCGAATCAAATCCTATAATTACAGCAAAAGGAAAAAAAATATTCAGGGAACTGGCAGATGAGATTTTGGATAAGAAATTTCCCGGGAAACATAATCAGGCAATCATGGAATTGGGATCTCTTGTTTGCACTCCTGTCTCGCCGAATTGTCAAGGTTGTCCATTAAACAATTCCTGTCAGGCTTTTATAAAGTCAAGTTATTCTTGCTATCCGGTTAAAAAAGAAAAACAAAAATCGAGGAACAGGTACTTTTTTTTCTATATATATAAGGTATATGGGAAAACAATAATTCATCAAAGAACTGGCAAAGATATATGGAATGGACTGTATCAGTTCCCCTTATTTGAAAGCGAAAAACCAATTGAAAATGGAATATTTCCCTTATCCAGATTAAATACTCCTTCCGGAAAATCTGTTGATTACAATATCACATATGTATCCTCTCCGATAAAACATATTTTATCACATCAAACTATTTATGCAACTTTTATTCATATCGAAACTGATATAAAAGAAATTATCATTAATAATAACTGGTTGCTTATTGATATCGAGCAACTTGATAATTATGCATTGCCCCGACTGATAACCAGGTATCTCGAGAAGAAAGGAATTTAACCCAACATTTTTTGCTTAAGTTTACAATAAAATGGTTTATTATTATAATCAGGGAAAGTTTTGTAATTTTACGAAAACATGAAAAAACACCCAAAATGTCAGTAAATAAAGCTATATTAATAGGTCATGTAGGAAATGACCCTGAAATTCGTCACCTCGAAGGGGGAACTCCGGTTGCTAATTTTCGTTTGGCAACCTCCGAAACATACACTAATCGCAATGGAGAAAAAGTTACGCAGACCGAGTGGCATAATATCGTTATCTGGCGTGGTTTAGCTGAGGTTGTGGAAAAATATGTCAAAAAAGGTGCCCAGCTTTTTATAGAAGGCCGTATTCGTAACAGATCGTGGGACGATAAAGACGGAAACAAAAGGTATATTACCGAGATAGTTGCAGATACTATGCAATTACTTGGTAAACGAAGTGATTCTGCAAACGATTCAGGTGCACCAACAAACTCAAACTTTCAGGAACAATCTACTAAACAAGATACACCTACTGGTTCAGAACCAGAAGATGACTTACCTTTCTAATCACTTTTAAAAATTAATTCGTTTTGGTTGATTCGGAACCTACACTTATGGTAATGCCGGTTTTTTCCGTATTCCGGCCTGAAGAATTCAATACAACGACAATATCCTGTATTTTAGTTGTCATTGTTTTGCTGTTTCTTTCCGGTATTATATCCGGAAGCGAAACTGCATTTTTTTCTATACTCCCGGCTGATATTGAAAGAATAAAGAACTCAAAGTCGCGCAGGAGCAGTATAGTCATAAATTTATTGAATAATCCGGAAATGTTACTTGCAACACTTTTAATAATTAGTACTGTTTTGAATGTTTCAATTGTTATTATTTCATTTTTTGTAATATCCTCAATATTTAATCTTTTCAATTTCCATGTTCTGGGTTTTGTTATATATATTGGTGTAATAACATTGATAATCTTATATTTATGCATTATACCATCTAAGGTATATGCCAGCCGACACGCCTGTTCTTTTGCCCTGGCTATTGCACCCCTTCTGAATATATTACAAAAACTGTTTTATCCATTCAGCAAGTTCCTTGTCAATAATACGAATATAAACAATCAGATTATTAAGAAAAATTCGGGTATTTCCATAGAACAATTATCGCATGCACTGGATCTGACTGAGGGTTCCTCCTCAGAAGAAAAAAGTATTCTTAAAGGTATTGTTAAGTTTGGAAATATTTATGTTAGTGAAATAATGCGTCCAAGGGTTGATGTTATTGCAGTTGATATTAATTTGCCTTATCACGATTTGTTGAAAGTTGTAAATGATTCGGGTTATTCCAGGATTCCGGTATATTCTGGCGCTTTCGATGATAATATGGGCATACTTTATATAAAAGACTTATTGTTAAATATTGATAAGCCTACAAATTATAAATGGCAACCACTCATCAGACCTTCCTATTTTATTCCGGAAAGTAAAAAAATAAACGATTTGCTTAAAGAGTTTCAATTGAAGCATATCCACATGGCAGTTGTTGTTGATGAGTATGGAGGTATATCAGGTATTGTTACCCTCGAAGATATTCTGGAAGAAATTGTTGGTGAAATAGCAGATGAATCGGATATTGAGGAGAAGTGGTATAAAAAAATAGACAATAATACATTTCTTGTCCAGGGAAAAGCTTTATTGGATGATTTGTGTCCTGTAATTCAGGTCGATGAAAACGTTTTCGATGAAGTGAAAGGCGATGCAGAAACTCTTGCTGGGCTCATACTTGAGATAGGTGGTGAATTACCAAAGAAAAATGCGATTCTAACCTATAAAGATTTTATATTTGAGATTAAGGAAGTGGATACCCGGCGAATTATTCTCATTCAGGTTACTATAAAAAGAAACTTATAATTAAGAGGATGAAGTGGACAGTAATTGCATTTGTAAGTATCATACTATTTTTAACTGGGTGTCACCATACCTATGTGCCAAAACCAAGGGAATATTTCCGTATCGATTTGCCTGAAAAAAAGTATGTTGTATTTAAAAGCGATTGTCCTTACGAATTTGAATACCCCGAATATGGAATTTTAAAAAAACCTGGTTTTAGTTCAGCTGAGCCTTGCTGGTACAATATTTCTATTCCAAAATATAAAGCCACGATCTATTTAACTTATAAAGATGTCAACAACGATTTGGCAACACACACCGAAGATATTCGGGCTTTGGTTTACAAGCACATTGTAAAAGCCGATGATATTGAAGAAACCCTGATTTCTGATGACTCGAGAAAAGTGTATGGCATAATTTATGACCTATCCGGGAATACTGCCACTTCTCTCAGCTTCTTTGTTACTGACAGTGCAAAACATTTTTTAAGCGGTTCCCTTTATTTTTCCGCTTCCCCTAACAAAGATTCTTTAGCTCCAGTGATTCAATTTTTCCGCGAAGATGTTGTACATTTAACCGAAACTCTTAAGTGGAAATAAAAATATCTTTATGCCCATTATATATAACCAGATAGTTTACGACGATTGCCAGTTAGGAGTATGGGAAATGACAGAGACCTATGATGAAATGTATCAAAGAATACATTTTTTCGAAGGTGAAACCGAAATACTCAAAAATTACGGGAGTGTATTCAGGCAAATCGAATGGCTCACTGTACGCAGACTCTTACGAGAAATGCGGGGCGAACCTACTCAGATTATCTAT